>NZ_RCNZ01000144.1:0-53545 GCF_004307525.1 Pseudomonas sp. Sample_21
CCGGCCACCAGGACGTACCAGCAGACGACGTGATCATCGAGAAAGCCGAGATCATCGCAGCGTGATATTGCTGATTTCAGACTTGCATCTGGAAGAGGAGCGCCCGGACATTACCCGGGCGTTTCTGGATTTGCTCGCCGGACGCGCCCGCTCGGCGAGTGCGTTGTACATCCTCGGCGACTTCTTCGAGGCATGGATCGGCGACGACGCCATGACGCCCTTTCAGCGTTCCATCTGCCAGGCCCTGCGCGATTTGAGCGACAGCGGCACGGCCATATTCCTGATGCACGGCAATCGCGATTTCATGCTTGGCAAGGCCTTCTGCAAACAGGCCGGCTGCACCTTGCTGAAGGATCCGAGTGTCGTGCAGTTCTACGGCGAACCGGTGCTGCTGATGCACGGCGACAGCCTGTGCACCCGCGACGTTGGCTACATGAAGCTGCGCCGCTACCTGCGCAACCCGATCACCCTGTTCATCCTCCGTCACCTGCCGCTGAGCAGCCGCCACAAACTGGCGCGCAAGCTACGCAGCGAAAGCCGTGCACAGACGCGGATGAAAGCCAATGACATTGTCGATGTCACCCCGGAAGAGATTCCGCGAGTGATGCAGGCATTCGGCGTGAAAACCCTGATCCACGGCCACACTCACCGCCCGGCAATTCACAAGTTGCAGCTGGGTGAACAAGCGGCGAAGCGGATTGTGCTAGGGGATTGGGATCGTCAGGGATGGGCGTTGCAGGTGGATGAGAGTGGGTATGCCTTGGCGCCATTCGATTTCGCCCCGCCGCTGGCATTGCCGCACGGCTAAAAGCTGCACCCCCTCACCCCAGCCCTCTCCCCCAGGGGGGCGAGGGGGAAAGGGAGCCGATCTTCATGCAATCCAAACCTGAGTTCGACTGCAGTCTGGCAGGTCGATGTCTACCGAACATCCACCGCGGTCAGTCCCCTCTCCCTCCGGGAGAGGGTTAGGGTGAGGGGCTTTTGATCTTGATCTTAGTGCCCCGAAGCTGCCGGCCCGGCCTTGGCGGCAAACGGCGGTTTTGCCAGCCACACGATCAGAATCAACCCCATGAACCCCCAGCCCAGCAACGTGAAGTAATCCACGGTGGACAGCATGTACGCCTGGCTCGTGAGGATCTGATCCATCTGCGCATACGCCGACTGGCTCGCCCCGCCCAATTGATTCAAGGTCTCGCGGGTAGCTGGCTCAAACGTGCTGATGCTTTCGCTCATATACGCATGATGCTGATCGGCCCGGCGAATCCAGATCCACGTGGTCAGTGAGGCTGCGAAGCTGCCGCCCAGTGTCCGCAGGAAAGTCGCCAGGCCTGCGCCGTCAGCGATCTGGCTCGGCGGCAAGTCCGACATCAGAATGCTCAGGGTCGGCATGAAGAACAGCGCCACGCCGATGCCCATGAACAACTGCACCAGCGCAATGTGCTGGAAGTCGACTTCGTTGGTGAACTCGGCACGCATGAAGCAGCTCAGGCCAATCGCCAGAAACGCAATGCCGGCGAGCAGACGCAGGTCGAACTTGTGCGCGTATTTGCCGACAAACGGCGACAGCAGCACCGGCAGAATCCCGATCGGCGCCACGGCAAGTCCCGCCCAGGTCGCGGTGTAGCCCATTTGCGTCTGCAACCACTGCGGCAGGATCAGGTTGATGCCGAAGAAGCCTGCGTAACCCAAGACCAGCACCAGCGTGCCGATGCGGAAGTTGCGATAGGCGAACAGGCGCAGGTTGACCACCGGATGGCGGTCGGTCATTTCCCAGATCACGAACACCGCCAGGGCGACCACGGAAATCGCCGCGCCGACAATGATGAAATTCGACTCGAACCAGTCCAGGTCATTGCCCTTGTCGAGGATCACCTGCAACGCGCCAACGCCAATGATCAGCGTGATCAGACCGACGTAATCCATTGGCTGGCGACTGGTCACCACCGGCCGTTTCGCCAGTTGCGAACGCACCACCATCACCGCAAAGATGCCGATCGGCACGTTGATAAAGAAGATCCACGGCCAGCTGTAGCTGTCGGTGATCCAGCCGCCGAGAATGGGACCTGCAATGGGCGCAACCACCGTGACCATCGCCAACAGCGCCAGGGCCATCCCGCGTTTCGCCGGCGGATACACCGCGATCAACAGCGTCTGCGTCATCGGGTACAGCGGCCCGGCGACCAGGCCTTGCAGCACGCGAAAGCCGATCAGCTCAGGCATCGAAGTCGAGATACCGCAGAGAAACGACGCCAGTACAAACAGCATCGTCGCCCACAGAAACAGCTTCACCTCGCCGAAGCGGCGGCTGAGCCAACCGGTCAGTGGCAGCGCAATCGCGTTGCTCACGGCAAACGAAGTGATGACCCAGGTGCCCTGCTCCGAACTCACCCCGAGATTGCCGGAAATCGTCGGCAACGCCACGTTGGCGATGGTCGTGTCGAGCACTTGCATGAACGTCGCCAGCGACAGGCCGATGGTGCTGAGCAACAGGCTGGGCGGCGTGAAAGAAGCGTTATTGCTCATTGTGAATCCTATGAAACCTGATGGTCGCTGCGGCCTGATGAACACAGCCGGCCCTGTGATAACAGGCCCTTGTGGCGAGGGGATTATCTGTGGCCACAGATAACCCCTCACCACAGAGCCTGCTTCTGATCCGGTGTGCTCTCAGCGCTGCGCGGTCTTGCCTGCTGCTGCGCTGTTGTCGTGAATCAACTGGGCAATCATCGCGTCCGCCTCGGCCAGTTGGCGCTCGTAGACGTTGGTGCTGAACGAGGCTTTTTGCGGCGGTTGCTGGGCCAGCACCGGGCCGCTCTGGTCGTGCAGATTGACCTCGACATTGGTCGACAGACCGACACGCAGCGGGTGCTTGGCCAGCTCTTCGGCATTGATGTGGATACGCACCGGCACACGCTGGACGATCTTGATCCAGTTACCGGTGGCGTTCTGTGCCGGCAGCAAGGCAAATGCGCTGCCGGTACCGGCGCCGAGGCTGTCGACGGTGCCGCTGTATTTCACATCGCTGCCATAAATATCGGCCTCGATATCCACTGGCTGACCGATGCGCATGTCACGCAGTTGGGTTTCCTTGAAGTTGGCGTCGATCCACAGCTGATCCAGCGGAATCACCGCCATCAGCGCGGTGCCCGGCTGCACGCGCTGACCGAGTTGCACAGTGCGCTTGGCGACGTAACCGGTGACCGGCGCGATCAGGGTGCTGCGGGCATTGGTCAGATAGGCCTGACGCAGATCGGCAGCCGCCGACATTACGTCCGGATGCGACGAGACCACGGTGTCGTCGACCAGCGCGCTGGTGGTTTTCAGTTGCTGTTTGGCGTTAGCCAAGGCGTTCTGCGCCGAGGTCAGGTCGTCGCGGGCGTGGGACAGCTCTTCCTGGGAAATCGCCCCGCCCTGGGCGAGGTTTTTCCGCCGGTTGTAGTTGTCCTGGGCTTTCTGCACTTCGGCCTGCTGCGCGTTGACCTGGGCTTTCATGCCGTCGACGTTGCTATACAGGCCGCGCACCTGACGCACGGTGCGCGCCAGTTTGGCCTTGGCACTTTGCAGGCCGACTTCGGCATCGTTGGGGTCGAAGTTGACCAGCACCTGGCCTTCCTGGACCAGATCCCCGTCGTCGGCACCGATGCTGACCACGGTGCCGGTGACCAGCGGCGTGATCTCCACGACGTTGCCGTTGACGTAGGCATCGTCGGTGCTTTCGTTAAAGCGCCCGATGAACTCGTGATAGGCCCAGACGCCGGCAATGGCGAGCAGGACCACCACGGCGAGGGCCAGCAGCATCACCTTGCGTTTGCGCGGGTTGCCGGTGTCCGGGGTGTTGTCTTGAGCTTGGGTGTTTTCGGCAGTAGCCATGACAAATACCTTGAATTATGGGTGCGAGGACGCGGGGCTGGCGTTGGCTGCGTTCAGGTTTTCACCCTGAAAGCCGCCGCCCAGCGCTTGCATCAGTTGAATCGACAGGTCGATCTGCTCGGCATTGAGGGTCGCCAGCTGACGCTGGGCCTGGAGCAATTGCTGCTCGATGCTGAGCACGTCCAGGTAGTTGCCGATGCCGGAACCGTAACGCTGGACGACGGTGTTGTAAGAATCCTGAGCGATGTCGGTGGCATGTTGCTGCGCGCCGATCTGCCGGCCGATATCGCGCAGCTGATTGATCGTATCGCCGACATCGCCGAGGGCTTTCACCAGACTTTTGTTGTACTGCGCCACCGCCAGATCGTAATCGGCGTCGCGCGCATCGAGGTTGGCGCGCAAGCGTCCGCCATCGAAAATCGGCAGCGACACGGTCGGCGCGATGTTGAAGAAGCGACTGGCCGAGCCGAACATCGCATCACCCAGCAACGACTCGGCGCCGGCCGAGGCCGACAGGTTGAGGTTGGGATAGAAGCGGGTTTTCGCCGCATCGATGTCCTTGCTCGCCGCCTCGACACGCCAGCGTGCCGCGACCAGATCCGGGCGGCGGCCGAGCAGTTCCGCCGGCAACACCGACGGCACCGCCACGGCGCTGGCTTGGAGAACTTTCGGTCGAGCGATTTCGTTGCCACGATCCGGGCCTTTGCCGAGCAATACGGCCAAGGCGATTTTCGCGCTGTTCAAGCGTTTTTCCGCGTCGATCAGGCTGGCCTGAGAACTGGCTTCCAGACTCTGGGTTTGCTGGAACTGGTACTGGCTGTCGATTCCCGAACTCAAGCGGCGCTGGCTGAGGTCGAGCATTTGCCGGGTGCGCTTGAGGTCTTCGCTGGCGAGGTCGTAAACGATGTGCGCCTGACCGAGATCGCTATACGCACGGGCGACGTCAGCGGCAAGTGTCAGCTGCGCGGCCTGACGGTCGACTTCAGCAGCGCGAGCCTCGCCGAGTGCGGCTTCCCAGGCATCGCGCTGACCGCCCCACAAGTCGAAGTTGTAATTGAAACCGGCGCTGACATTGCGCACCGTCGCATAGGCGCCGCCCTGCCCCAGCGGATCCTGATCACGAGCCAGCCGCGAACGGCTGATGCCGGCGCTGGCGTCGAGGGTCGGATAACGCTCGGCATCGGCGGCATAGGCGGCGGCACTGGCCTGATGGGCGCGGGCTGCGGCGATCTGCATGTCCGGGCTGTCGTGCAGGGCTTCGCGGATCAGGCCGTCGAGCTGCGGATCGCCGAGGCTGCTCCACCAATCGCTTTTCGGCCACGCCGCTGGCGACAGGGTGATGCCATCGAGAGACTGCGCTGTCTTCAGGCTCTTCGCGTCGAGGCGCTGGCCTTCGGTGTCGAGGCCGCTGTAATTGGCGCAACCGGCGAGGATCATCGCCGATAGCAACAGCGTCAGGCTGCTGCGCAAAGTGTTAGCGCTCATTGTGATCACCTAGACGCTGGATGGTGATCGGATCACCGGCGGCCAGCAGGATTTTCTTCAGGATGTATTCCAGGGTTTTCAGCTCTTCGCGGGAGATCGCGCCGGCCAGTTCATTCATCGCATCGGCACCGATGTGCGGCAGGCGATCAGCCAGTTGCTGGCCCTGCTCGGTCAGTTTCAACTGCACCTGTCGCCGGTCGCCTTCGCTGCGCTGGCGAATCAGAAAAGCCTTCTGCTCGAGGCGATCGAGCATGCGCGTCATCGACCCGCTGTCCAGCGACAGATGGCGGCACAGCTCGGCCGGGGTATCGACGCCGAACTGGGCCATGATGATCAACACCTTGAACTGCGCGGCGGTGATGCCGTGGGGTTCCATGTGGGTGTCGATGATCCGGTCCTTGAGCAACGCGGCACGGCCGAGCAACAGGCCGAGGTGGCAATGTTTGAATTCTTCCGGGGTGAAATGCTTCATGGGTCGACCTGATAACTGCCTAGGCAGTGAATGTATGTCGAGATGTTACTGCTTAGGCAGCGAATGTCAACGCAATAGTTAGGGGGCTTGGTAATTTATTGACAAGTGAACTGGGTTTTATTGCGTGCGCAACCGCATTCGCGAGCAGGCTCGCTCCCACAGGGAAAACGCGTTCCAATGTGGGAGCGAGCCTGCTCGCGAAGGGTGCGACTCGGTTCAAATGAGCAGGTGCGCTCTAGAAATCCCGCTTGTAGAAAATATCCAGCGAACTCGCCACGCCGCTTGCCGCTTCGACGTAGACCTTCTTGCTCAGCTTGTAGCGCAGGGCGATGGTGCTGGCCGGTTCGAAGACGCCGACGCCGTAGCGCAGGCTGAGTTTTTCCGAGATGTTGCCGCTGGCGACGACGCTGGTGTCGTTGCCGCTGCCTTGGGTGTCGAGTTGGAAGTCCTGAATACCCAGATCCTTGGCCAGGCCGCTGGTGATCCCGGCGCTGCCCATCAGACCCAGACCCAATGCCGCTTGCGCGAGCATGTTGTTGTCTTCGCCGCTGGTGCTCAGCGGACGGCCCAGCACCAGGTACGACAGCGCCTGTTCCTGACTCATCGCCGGTTCGGAGAAGATCTGCGTGGTTGGCTGTTCGGCGCTGCCGCTCAGGCGAATACCGGCGATGACGTCGTCGGTCTGGCGGATCGCTTCGATGTCCAGATACGGCTGGTCAATCGGGCCGGCGAACAACAGGCGCGCACGCCGCACCGTCAGGCGCTGGCCATAGGCGCGATAGCGGCCGTCGTTGAGCCAGAGTTCGCCACGGGTGTCCATGTTGTCGCCGATGTGCACCTGACCTTGCAGATTCGCGGTCAGGCCGAAACCGGCAAAGCTCAGCTTGTCCTGGCCGACGATCACGTTGATGTCCATTTTCATCGCGATCGGTGGTTTGCCCTCTTCGGTCTGCGCGCCAACGATGATCGTGTCGTCGGAGACTTTTACCGTCGATGGCGGCAGTTCGCGCACGGTGATTTCGCCTTTCGGCACCAGTACCTTGCCGGCAACTTTCAGCTCATCGCCGGCCATGGAAATCTTCAGGTCCGGGGCCATTTCCAGTTTGGCGTAGGGTTCGACGCTGACCGGCAATTGCGAGCCCTTGAGCGCCAGATCGACCACCAGTGCCTGACCCCAGGCGACGTTGCCGTTGAGGCTGCCCTTGCCAGTCTTGCCGCTGTTCCAGCCACCGTCCAGGCGCACCGATTCGCCGGCGATCGCTGCAGTCAGTTGCAGATTCTGCAGCTCCATCGGCAGTTCGGCGCCGGACACTTCGCCGTCGCTGAGCTGCACGGTGCCGTTGACCAGCGGTGCGAGCAGGCCACCGGAAATAGTGCCGCTGCCGTTGAGCCGGCCGGTGAGTTTTTCCACCATCGGCACGAACGGCCGCGCCACCGATAGATCGAGGCCGGAAAGGCGGAACGAGCCGCTCAGCGGTTTGTTTTTCGGCAGCGGATTGAGCTGCGCCTGGACCAGCAATTCGCCGAGTTTGCCGCCGACAAAATTGAGCTCGGTGTCAACGCGCTTGGGCGTGAGCTTGCTGCTGAGTTTGAGGGTCTGGTAGGGGAAATCCAGCCACTGATCCTTGTCGCGCACGCGCAGGGTGCCGCCGCTGGCATCGACACTGACCACGCCGTTCGGGCCGCTCGCCGGCAAGTCCAGTTGCAGATCGGCGTTGAGTCGGCCCTGCCAGGCGAAGTCCTTGGGCAGCCACTGCGCAAGGCTTTCGATCGGGAATTGCTTGAGGTGATAACGCAGCTTCGGCTCGGGCATCAGGCGCTGGTCTTCGCCACACAGGCTGGCGTTGCCGGACAGCCAGCAATGCGCGCCGAAATTGATCTGGCCGTCCGCCAGGCGTTCCAGCTTGGCCGGGCTTTGCAGCTTCCAGTCCTGACCACCGGCCTGAATGTCGCCACTGGCCAAGCGTCCGCGCCAGTTGCCCTTGTCGAGATTGCCGTCCAGACCCAGCGCCAGTTTCAGCTTCGGTCCGATCAGGTCGAGGTTGAGTTTCTGGCTTTTGATATCGCCCTGAGCACTGGCGGTCAGGGTGCCGAGCGAGGTGTCGCCGGTCTGAATGCCGCTGCCTTTGAGATTGATCTTCGCCCGCTGCGCGCTGTCGAGCGTGGCGTCGAGGTTGAGGCTTTGCAGGCGATTGTCCTGAAAAGCCAGTTGCGAACCTTGCAGATCAAGCTTGCCCTGTGGCGCCTTCAGCGTACCGGCGACGTTGACCTGACCGTTGACCTGCCCGCGCAATTGCGGCCAGAGCTGGGCCAGACGCGGCAGCTTGATGTCGATCTGCCCGCCGAGTTTGTCCTGCAGGCTGCCCTTGCCATTGATGCTGTTGTCGCCGAGGCGGATCTGCAGAGCGTTGAGGTTCCAGCGCTCGCCCGCGCCGTCAGCCTTGGCCTGCAGAATCGCCGGTTGGCCGCGCAGCTTGCCTTTGAGGTCGAGGTCGGCGCTGAGGCTGAGCTGATCATTCTTCATCTCGCCTTTGCTCTGCAACGGCCCGGCCAGCGTGCCCGGCAGTTCGGCGACCCAGTACGCCGGGTTGAGCGCCGACAGATCCAGCGCGGTATCCCAGGCGATGCTGTCGGCGAAGCGCATATTGACGTGCCCTTCGGCCTTGCCCTGGCCGGCCTGCATGACCAGTTGCGGCAAGGCGATCTGTTCGAGGCTGCCGCTGAACGGACTGCTTAAGGTGAACGCCCCGGCCGGGCCATCCAGCGCCGCGTCGAAATTACCGAGATACTGGCCGTCGGTGTAGGACACTTCGCCGGTAAAGGTGCGCAACGTCACTTGCGGCTCGTCGATTTCCGGATAGAGCCGGTGCCACGGGAAGTCTTGCCAGTTGATATTGGCCTGAGCGCTGAGGCCCTTGCTCCAATCGACATTGCCGGTGAGTTTGAGGCTTTGCGTGTCGTTGGCGTTGAGGTCGAGCCCGGCAATCTGCGCGCCGTTGGCGTCGACCTTGCCTTTGAGCAGCAGCGCCACTGGCGATTTTTCGGCGGGCAGCGTGGCGTTGCCGAGCAGTTGGTAACCGTTTTTCAGGTCGCCTTCGCCCGTGAGCACAAGCTGATTGAATTGCAGGGTGTCCGGCAGATCGGCGCTGGGTTTGAACGCGTCGCTGGTGATGCGCAGCTTGGCCGGGAGGTTTTCCGCCAGCGCTTGCAACTCGCCGTTCAACTGACCGTCGAGGTAGCCACGGCTGTCGGCGTGCAGGTTGAGGGTTTTCAGCAGATCGCCGTCGACTTTCAGCGCCAGCGTCCACGGCTCGCTGCCGGGAGACGGCAAAGTCAAATCGCCCTGAATCGTCAGCGGCCAGTTGCCGCTCGGTTGCAGCAGGCCGGACAGGTTCAGGCTGAGCTCGTCGCGCTGCAATTTCACGCTGTCGATCTGCAGGCCGTGAGCGGTCCAGTGCGCCGCCAGTTGCAAGCCCTTGAGCTGTTCGCTGCCGTTGAACAACAGGCTGCCGACTTCGACATCGCCCAGTTCAATGGCCAACGGCAATTGCAGGTCCGGCAGTGTGATCGGGCCGCTCTCGGTGGTTTCTTCGCTCGGCGGGAATTGCAGGATCACCTGCTCGGCCTTGAGCTGATCGATGCACAAGGTCATGCGCGTCAGGCACAGTGGCGACCAGGCGAAGATCGCCTTGTTCAGCTCGACTCGGCTGGTGTCCTGCTGCCACACCAGGTGATCGGCGCTCCATTGCCCAGCGAGGCGACCGTGGAAATTTTCCACGCTCAGGCCCGGCACCAGGCCCAGCGCCCAACGACTGCCGGCCTGCGTGCCAAGCAGTGCGGCCAGGCTCAAGACGATCAACAAGACCAGCGCCAACAAAGTCAGCGCTGTTATTTTCACACCACGCTTCACAGCTCAGGCCCCATGGAAAAATGCAGCCGGATGCCGCCGTCGTCGTCCAGCGCGTGGGCCAGGTCAAGGCGGATCGGCCCGACCGGCGAGACCCAGCGCACACCCACACCGACCCCGGTCTTGAGGTCGGGCAGTTCAAGTTTGTTGAAAGAGTTGCCCTGGTCGACGAAGGTCGCGACCCGCCATTTTTCGGCGATCGAGTATTGATACTCGACGCTGCCAGCCACCATGTAGCGACCGCCAATCCGTTTGCCATCGGAATTTTTCGGCGACAGGCTCTGATAGTCGTAACCGCGCACGCTCTGATCGCCACCGGCAAAAAAGCGCAGCGATGGCGGAATCGAGTTGTAGCCGTTGGTGGCGCTGCCGCCGACCTGCACGCGGCCGAGCAAGCGGTGCTTGTCGAACACCGTGGTCAGGCCTTTGACCAGCGCGGTGCCATATAAAAGGTTGTTGTCCGAACCGAGGCCTTCCTTGGCGACTTTGCTTTCGAAGCTCAGGCGATAGCCGTTGCGCGGGTCGATGCGGTTGTCGCTTTTGAGGTACGAATAACTGATGCCGGGCATCAGCAACGTGCTCAGGCCGGAGTCGTCGCCGAGTTCGTATTCTTCACGTTGCCATTTCAGCGAGATCACCCGCTGCCAGCCGCTGGGCAACTTGCTGTGCCATTCCGGGCCGAAGGTCAGCAGTTTGCTGAGGGTGTCGGAGCCTTCGATGTCTTCGAACTGATAGCCACCGGCCCAACGCAATTTGTCGGTCAGTGGTGGGTCGAGCGGGATGTCGTAGAACAGCCCGACGTTCTGCCGGGGCGCCGAGAGTTCGGCCTCCCAGCCATAGCTGTCGCCCTGCGGGTTGACCCAGTGGCGCGTCCAGTTGGCCTTGATCCGTGGGCCGACGTCGGTCGAATAACCGAGGCCCAGACCCATGGTGCGCGGCTTGCACGTGTCGAGTTTGACGGCGACCGGAATCACATCGTTCTGCGCTGCCGTCGGTGCTGCATCGACGCGCACGCCTTCGAAATAGCCGCTCGATTGCAGGTCGCGGTTGAGTTCGGCGATCAGTTCCGAGTCGTATGGCTCGCCTGCCTTGAACGGCACCATGCGTTGCAGCAGGTCTTCGTCGAACGGCGTGTCGCCCTCGAAGCTGACTTTGCCCAGCGCATAACGCGGGCCGCTGTCGTAGATCAATTCGATGTCGGCCACGCCCGCGCGGGGATCGACCATGAGTTTCTGGCTGGTGAAATGACCGCTGAAGTAACCGAAGCGCGAGGCCTGATTCTGGATCACCCGTTTGGCGTCTTCGTAACGGCCATGGTTGAGCACGGCGCCGGACTTGAGCAGGTCGCTTTTCGGTACGCGAAAGGATTTCAGCGAGGCCGCCGGGCCGTCGACGCGCACGGTGACGTTGCGCAGGCGAATCGGCTCGCCGGGATCGATGTTCAGCACCAGACGCGGTTTTTCCCCGCCCTTGACGTCACTGTCGATCTGCGGCTGATAGTAGCCCAGCGCCTGAGCCGCTTTGCGCGCCTGCTCTTCGGCTCCGCGACTGAAACGCAGCAAGGCTTCTTCGTCGCGATCGCCGAGGCTGCCGATATAGCCTTCTATATTGGCCTTGAGTTCATCGTTGGACGGCTTGATCCGTACATCCAATTCACTTTGCGCCAGCGCCGCGCAGCTGGATAACAGCATCAGCACGCCGCTGGTAAATCTTCGTGGAAACTTCATAGGCGCGGATGCTATCACGGGCTCGGGAGCCTGATAGAACAGGTAATTTGTGAAGAAGTTCGATCGTTATCCCGTTGCTGTTTGTAACACCTGCGGATTGGCGTGGAAAAATACGTGTTCGCGCACCGGCCCGACGGCAACCTCGCCGATCTCCTGATAACCCTGCCTTTTATAGAATTCCAGGTAGCGCGGGTTGCCGGTGTCGAGCACCACCCCTTGCGAGGTTTCATCGACCGCGCACCAGTTGTGCACGGCGGTGAGCAACTGTTCGCCGTAGTGCTTGCCCTGAAACTGCGGATGCACACCGAGCAACGGCAGCATGTGCACCGAGTCACCCGGCACGCAGGCGGCGACGGCGTCGTGGTATTCCAGATAACGCCGGGTGCAGCGAAAACCGGTGCTGAGCACCATGCGCAAGCGCCACGCCCAGCTCTCGGTAACGCCCAGGCGCCGTTGCGGCGGTGCGATCAGGGCAATGCCGATCAAGCGATCGTTGACCAACAGGCCGATCGCCGGCAGGTCCTGGAGAAAATGCTGTTTGACCAACTCGCGCACCGTCGCGCGCACGCGCTGTTCGTAGCCGGGACGCTCGGCTTCGAACAGGTAGCCGAAGGTCGGCTCGTGGCGATAGGCCTGATACAGCAACGAGCGGGCTTCGCGTGAATAGCCGCGGTCGAGCATGTGGATGTCGGCAACGGCGGACTGGGTTTCAGGCATTGCAGTGATTCTCCCCGGGGGCGCGCTCGGAGACTGGCGCGCTTGTTGGTACGAACCTTGGGCGGGTGATGTGGTTCCCCTGACAGGTATAGACCAAGTCGGGATCTTCATCGATCTTGCCGGCCTCTTCGCGAGCAGGCTCGCTCCCACAGAGGCGCTGCATAGGGCATCACAAATCCCACAGGCCAAAATGATTTGTCCCACACTGGCCCATCTCCCCCATGTCAGCTAGCATCGGCCTTTTGCCAGGACTGCCGACCATGAAGATTGTTTCCTTCAACATCAACGGACTGCGTGCCCGTCCGCATCAGCTGGCAGCGCTGATCGAAAAACATCAGCCCGACGTGATCGGCCTGCAGGAAACCAAGGTCCACGACGACCAGTTCCCCCACGAAGACATCCGCGCCCTCGGTTACCACGTGCACTTCCATGGCCAGAAGGGCCATTACGGTGTCGCCCTGCTCTCGCGCAACGAACCGATCGCCATTCATAAAGGCTTCGCCACCGACGAAGAAGATGCGCAGCGGCGCTTTATCTGGGGCACTTTCGCCGATGCCAACGGCGTGCCGGTGACGATCATGAACGGCTATTTCCCACAAGGTGAAAGCCGCGACCACCCAACCAAATTCCCCGCCAAGGAGCGTTTCTACAGCGACCTGCAAGCGCTGCTGGAAAGCCAGTTCCACAATGAACAGCCACTGGTGGTGATGGGTGATGTGAACATATCCCCGGAAGACTGCGACATCGGCATCGGCCCGGACAACATGAAGCGCTGGCTGAAAACCGGCAAATGCAGCTTCCTGCCGGAAGAACGCGAGTGGATGGCGCGCCTGAAGAATTGGGGCCTGACCGACAGCTACCGTCACCTCAATCCCGACGTGAGCGACATGTTCAGCTGGTTCGACTATCGCAGCCGTGGTTTCGAAGATGAACCGAAGCGTGGCCTGCGCATCGATGTGATTCTGGCGTCCCATGGCCTGCTGCCACGGGTCAAGGATGCCGGCGTGGACTACGAACTGCGCGGCATGGAAAAACCATCGGACCATGCGCCGATCTGGCTTGAGCTGGCCTGATTCGCGAGTTGCCTGAGATCCCTGTGGGAGCGAGCTTGCTCGCGAAGGCGGAGTGTCAGTAATCAGATATGTTGCTGATACGCCGCCTTCGCGAGCAAGCTCACTCCCACAATTGATATTTACACCCTTCAATCCCTGTCATATTTCGGTCACGCGCCTGACTTAATCTCCCCGGCAATCCCCTTGGCTTGATTCGGTGCCGGCATGACCCTGCGTGTTCTCTGCGTTTTCCTGTTGAGTGGCTGGCTGTCGGTGTCCGCCGCCGCTCTGCCGATCCCCGAAAACGGCCCGGCATTACGCATTCAGGGCTCCAACACCATCGGCGCCGAACTCGGCCCGGCGCTGGTCGAAGGCCTGTTGCAGGAACAAGGCCTGCTGAAAATCCACCGCGAAACCCCGGACACCGCCAACGAACAACGCATCGTTGGCCAGACCGCACAAGGGCAACGCGTAATCATCGAAGTCGCCGCCCACGGTTCCAGCACCGGTTTCGCCGCGTTGAAAAACGCCAGCGCCGATCTGGCCGCCTCTTCCCGTGAGATCAAGGACAGCGAACTGCTTGCTCTGCAAGCCCTCGGCGATCTGAAAAGCCCGGCGGCCGAGCAAGTCATTGCCATCGACGGCCTGGCGATCATCCTCAACCCGGCCAACCCGCTTGAGCAGTTGAACACCGAGCAACTGGCGCGGATTTTTGCCGGCGAAGTGAAAACCTGGGAAGAACTCGGTAGCCGTGGCGGCGCCATCCATTTATATGCGCGGGATGATCAGTCCGGGACGTACGACACGTTCAAGGAACTGGTCCTGAGCCGGCGTGGGAAAAGTCTGAGCAGCGCGGCGAAACGTTTCGAATCCAGCGAGCAATTGTCCGATGCGGTCAGCAACGATCCGCAAGGTATCGGCTTCATCGGCTTGCCTTACGTGCGTCAGGCCAAAGCCGTGGCGATTGCCGACGGCGCCTCGCAAGCGATGTTGCCGCTGAATAGCCTGATCGCCACCGAAGATTATCCGCTGTCGCGGCGCTTGTTCTTTTATCTGCCGCCGGACAGCCGCAATCCTTGGGCGCAGGCGTTGGCAACGTTCGCGCAAAGTCCACAGGGACAGGCGATCGTCGCGACTAGCGGTTTTATCAGCCAGACCGTACAAGCCATGAGCGTGACGCCGAATGCGCTGATGCCCGAGGGTTACCAATCCCTCAGCCGGCATGCTCAGCGTCTGACAGTGAATTTTCGTTTTGCCGAGGGCAGCGCCAGTCTGGACAACAAGGCGCGGCAGGATCTGGCGCGGGTGCTCGACTATATAAAGCGCAATGGCAAGACCGAGCGGGCGGTGACGCTGGTGGGGTTTGGTGATTTGAAGGATGACCCGGCGCGGGCCGATCTGCTGTCGAAGCTACGGGCGATGGCGGTGCGGCGCGAGCTGGTCAAAAACGGTGTGGTCATGCGCGAAGTCCGTGGCTTCGGCGCACTGATGCCGGTGGCGACCAACAGCGCGGATGAAGGGCGGATCAAGAATCGGCGGGTTGAGGTTTGGGTGTATTGACTCAGCCCCTGCTGTGGTGAACCTGCTTAGGCCATCGCGGGCAAGCCCGCTCCCACAGGTTCGATGGTGAACACGAGATTCATGTCCACTGTAGATCCCTGTGGGAGCGGGCTTGCCCGCGATGAACGATAACGAGGTGTTACTGGCCGCTACGCATCATCTCCTTCGGCACATACTTGCCGATCTCGAACTTGCCAATCGCCGCGCGGTGCACTTCGTCCGGGCCGTCGGCCAGACGCAGGGTGCGCTGCATCGCGTACATATAGGCCAGCGGGAAATCGTTCGACACCCCTGCCCCACCGTGCATCTGAATCGCCCGGTCGATCACCCGCAAGGCCACGTTCGGCGCGACGACTTTGATCTGCGCAATCTCGCTTTTCGCCACTTTGTTGCCGACGGTGTCCATCATGTACGCCGCTTTCAACGTCAGCAGACGCGCCATGTCGATCTCCATCCGCGAGTCGGCGATCTTGTCGATGTTGCCGCCCAGACGCGCCAGCGGTTTGCCGAATGCGGTGCGACTCACCGAGCGTTTGCACATCAGTTCCAATGCCCGTTCAGCCATGCCGATCGAACGCATGCAATGGTGAATGCGGCCTGGGCCAAGGCGACCCTGAGCGATTTCAAAGCCGCGTCCTTCACCGAGCAGGACGTTTTCGTACGGCACCCGAACGTTATCGAACAGCACTTCGGCGTGACCGTGCGGTGCGTCGTCGTAACCGAACACCGGCAGCGGCCGGACGATTTTCACCCCGGGGGTGTCGACGGGCACGAGAATCATCGAGTGCTGGGCGTGACGTGGCGCGTCGGGGTTGCTCAGGCCCATGAAGATCAGGATCTTGCAGCGCGGATCGCAGGCGCCGGAAGTCCACCATTTCTTGCCGTTGATTACCCACTGATCGCCGTCACGCACAGCTCGGGCGGCCATGTTGGTTGCGTCGGAAGACGCCACATCAGGCTCGGTCATGGCGAACGCCGAACGGATTTCGCCGCGCAGCAGCGGCTCGAGCCAGCGCTGTTTCTGCTCTTCGTTGGCGTAGCGCACTAACACTTCCATGTTGCCGGTGTCCGGCGCCGAGCAGTTGAACGGCTCCGGCCCCAGCAGGGAACGGCCCATGATTTCCGCCAATGGCGCATATTCGAGGTTGCTCAGGCCGGCGCCCAGCTTGGACTCAGGCAGAAACAAATTCCACAGCCCTTCAGCCTTGGCCTTGGCCTTGAGCTCTTCCATGATCGCGGTCGGCTGCCAGCGATCGCCCTCGGCGACCTGGCGTTCGAACACCGCTTCGGCCGGGTAAACGTAAGTATCCATGAACGCAGTTACGCGCTCACGCAGTTCCTGAACCTTGGGCGAATAAGCGAAATCCATGGGTAGTTACCTTCTCGGGCAGAGGTTGTTCAAGTCATGCAATCGATGCTAGAACAGCGCTGATCATTTACCTAGCCTATTCTCGGCGTGTATAAACATTCATCACCAATATATGATCCGCTGATCGTCAGCCCCAAAACACTTGCACTTAATAACAAGAGAAGCCGCGTTATGAATCTGAGCAAGGTCGACCTGAACCTTTTCATCGTCTTCGACGCGATCTACACCGAAGCCAACCTGACCCGCGCGGGGCAGATTGTCGGGATCACCCAGCCGGCGGTGTCCAACGCGCTGGCGCGGTTGCGCGAAACTTTCAACGACCCGCTCTTCGTGCGTACCGCTCAGGGCATGGTGCCCACGCCGATGGCGCAGAACATCATCGGCCCGGTGCGCAACGCCCTGTCGCTGCTGCGCGTGTCGGTGCAGGAAAGTCGCATCTTCAACCCGGCGCAGGCGGTCAAGACCTACCGCATCAGCATGACCGACCTGACGGAAGCAATCATTCTGCCGCCACTGTTCCAGCGCCTGCGCCGCCTCGCGCCAACGGTGATCATCGAAAGCTTTCTGTCCAAGCGCCGGGAAACCACCAAGGAACTCGCGGCCGGGCGTCTGGATTTCGCCGTGGATGCGCCGCTCAATACCGACCCGCAGGTGCGCCACGTCAAGCTGATGGACGACCGTTACGTCTGCGCCATGCGCAAGGGCCACCCAATGGCGGGCAAGGAAAAACTCAGCCTCGACGACTACCTGTCGCTGACCCACATCCATATTTCCAGCCGCCGCAGCGGTCTGGGTTATGTCGATCTGGCGCTGGGCAAAATGGGCATCCAGCGCAAGATCGCCCTGCGCTCGCAGCACTATTTGATGGCTTCGCAAGTGATGCAGCAGACCGACATGGTCATGACCGTGCCGGAACGCTTCGCCCGCCGCCATGATTTGCAGTCGTTCAATTTGCCGGTGAATGATGTGCCCTCGGTGGAAACGCATTTGTACTGGCACGAAAGCACCGACCAGGACCCGGCCAACCGCTGGATGCGCGAGCAGATGATCGAGTTGTGCCAGCAGGTGACGGCGCAGGAGAAGAAGCTGGAGAAGGTGTAGGGCTTTTTTACCGCGTTATCGTTCTTCGCGAGCAGGCTCGCTCCCACAATGAATTGCATTTCATCTGAAGGAACGCGGTCGAATGTGGGAGCGAGCCTGCTCGCGAAGAGGCCTGTACAGACACCCCAAAACCATCCCGCTTGACGTAAACGTAAACCACCGATTAGCTTAGCGCCATGCCCATTTTCCGAGCGCTTTCATGAGCAGTCAGACCTACAGCATTTCCGACCTCGCCCGCGAGCTGGATATCACCACCCGGGCGATCCGCTTTTATGAAGAGCAAGGCCTGCTCAGCCCCGAGCGTCGTGGCCAGGAACGGATCTATTCGCCGCGCGACAAGGTCACTCTGAAGCTGATCCTGCGCGGCAAGCGCATCGGTTTTTCCCTGGCCGAATGCCGCGAGCTGATCGAACTCTACGACCCGTCCGGCGGTAACACCAAACAGCTCAACAGCATGCTGGCGAAAATCAGCGAACGCCGCGAACAGCTCGAACAGCAGCTGCTGGATATCGAACAGATGAAGCTCGAGCTGGACACAGCCGAAGAGCGCTGTGTGCAGGCGCTGGAGCAGACGCTCAAGAGCCAGCAGGCGATCTAGCAAATATTGGTGCCCCTGTGGGAGCGAGCCTGCTCGCGAATGCATTCTGTCATCCAACATTAACGGTGACTGATCCACCGCTTTCGCGAGCAGGCTCGCTCCCACAGGGTTCTTCGTGAACTCAAAAAACAGGCTGGTCCCACCCATGTCCCTCCCCTCCCAAGTACGCCTGATCGAAGTCGGCCCGCGCGATGGCCTGCAGAACGAAGCCCAACCGATCAGCGTCGCCGACAAGGTGCAACTGGTCGATGCGCTGAGCGCCGCCGGGCTTGGCTACATCGAAGTCGGCAGTTTCGTTTCGCCGAAATGGGTGCCGCAGATGGCCGGATCCGCCGAAGTGTTCGCGCAGATCCAGCGCAAACCTGGCGTGACCTACGGCGCACTGGCGCCGAACCTGCGCGGCTTTGAAGACGCGCTCGCCGCCGGGGTCAAGGAAGTCGCGGTGTTCGCCGCCGCCTCCGAGGCGTTCTCGCAGCGCAACATCAATTGCTCGATCAGCGAAAGCCTGGCGCGGTTTGCGCCGATCATGGAGGCCGCCAAACAACACGGCGTTACCGTGCGCGGTTACGTTTCCTGTGTGCTGGGCTGCCCGTATGAAGGCACGGTTGCGCCGGAGCAAGTGGCGATGGTCGCCCGTGAGCTGTACGCGATGGGCTGCTATGAAGTGTCGCTGGGCGACACCATCGGCACCGGCACGGCGGGCGCGACCCGGCGCCTGTTCGAGGTGGTCTCGGCGCAGGTGCCACGGGACAGACTCGCCGGGCATTTCCACGACACCTATGGCCAGGCCATGGCCAACATCTACGCCAGCCTGCTCGAAGGCATTGCGGTGTTCGACAGCTCTATCGCCGGCCTCGGCGGCTGCCCGTACGCCAAAGGCGCGAGCGGTAACGTTGCCACCGAGGACGTGGTGTACCTGCTCGATGGCCTGGGCATCGAGACCGGTATCGACCTGGACGCCTTGATTGCCGCGGGCCAGCAGATCAGCGCAGTGCTCGGCCGTCCGAGCGGTTCGCGGGTGGCCAAGGCGCGCAGCGCGCAGTGAGGTGTTACCGCTGCGTCAGCGATGTGGGCAAAAGCGAGTAACACGGAAACAAATTGTCTGGCTTTGCCTGGAGTCGAAAAAGCCTGAAAAAGTTAAGCCGTTGATTTATAAAGGCTTTTAAAAGTTGGCACGACACCTGCTATCTCTATCGCATAACAAGAATAAAAAGCCGCAAACCAATAAAAACAAGACGAAACGACTCTGACATAACAAGAACAACACGGCAGAGACGCAGCTAACAGATTTTTTTGGAGAAGGTGTGCTTTTCAGGGTGCTCTCAGGAGTGACCCGCAACCGGGCAGAGAACAATAAAACTACCTTCAGGTAGCTCCCGAATCGGTTGGATCGTTAAACGAGAAAGCAGATCAGCGCTCAAAAAAATACGTTTGCTCTTGACCCCGGATGGGGGTCGCCAAAAAGCTGTACAGGGCCACGGTTGCCAAAAACAACAACAGACCGACCCTCAATAATAAAAAGAGCACGCAACGACAAATTAAAGGGGAGCTTCGGCTCCCCTTTGTGCTTTCTGCGATTCGTCTCTCTATCACTGCACCCCTGTGGGAGCGAGCCTGCTCGCGAAAACGGTGTGCCAGACACATTTGCGCTGAATGACACACCGCATTCGCGAGCAGGCTCGCTCCCACAGAAGTTTTGTGATTATCCCTCGATTGTTTTCAGCTCCTCGATACTGATCTCGCGCATCCTGAATTTCTGGATCTTGCCCGTCACCGTCATCGGAAACGCGTCGACGAATTTGAAGTAACGCGGTGTCTTGAAATGGGCGATGCGTTCCTTGCACCAGGTTTGCAGCTCCAGCTCCGAGGCGCTGTGGCCGGGGTGAAATTTGATCCAGGCGACGATTTCCTCACCGTAGCGCGTGCACGGAATGCCGATCACCTGCACGTCGGCCACCGCCGGATGGGTGAAGAAGAACTCCTCCAGCTCACGGGGGTAAACGTTCTCGCCGCCACGAATGATCATGTCCTTGTTACGCCCGGCGATGTTGACGTAACCCTCCTCGTTCATGCTCGCCAGGTCGCCGGTGTGCATCCAGCCGGCCTCATCGATGGCTTCGGCGGTGGCCTGCGGGTTGTTCCAGTAACCGAGCATCACGCTGTAACCGCGCGTGCACAATTCGCCAATGGTGCCGCGCGGCACGAGGTTGCCGGCGGTGTCGATGATCTTGCTTTCCAGTTGCGGCTGGGTGCGCCCGACCGTGGTGACGCGCAATTCCAGCTCATCCGCAGGCCCGGTCTGCAGCGACACCGGGCTGGTTTCGGTCATGCCGTAGGCGATCTGCACTTCGCTCATGTGCATTTCGTTGATCACCCGGCGCATGACCTCAATCGGACAGGTGGCGCCGGCCATGATCCCGGTGCGCAGGCTCGACAGGTCGAAGGTCTGCCGCTGCGGCTGATCGAGCATGGCGATAAACATGGTCGGCACACCGTACAGCGCCGTGGCTTTTTCTTCGGCCACCGCTTGCAGGGTCAGCGCCGGATCGAACGCGTCATTGGGGTAAATCATCGTGCTGCCATGGGTGACGCAACCGAGGTTGCCCATGACCATGCCGAAGCAGTGATACAGCGGCACCGGAATCACCAGACGATCGGCAGCCGTCAGGCCGAGGCTTTCGCCGACCATGTAGCCGTTGTTGAGAATGTTGTAGTGACTGAGGGTCGCGCCCTTGGGGAAACCGGTGGTGCCGGAGGTGTACTGGATGTTCACCGGTTGATCGAAATGCAGACTGGCGCTGCGTTCGCGCAGCTGTTCGGACAAGACGCTGGCGGCCAGATCGCTGAGCTGCGACCACGGCAGAAAACCGGGCGGCGGATTGGCATCGAGGCTGATCACGCCGCGCAGCTCCGGCAGGCGTTCGCTGCGCAGCTGACCGATGGCGTGCTCGGCCAATTCTGGCGCCAAGCTCTGGAGCATCGCGTGGTAATTCGAGGTTTTGAATGCTCCGGCGCAGACCAGCCACTGACAGCCGGATTGCTTGAGCACGTACTCGAGTTCGGAGCTGCGATAGGCGGGATTGATATTGACCAGGATCACGCCGATCTTCGCCGTGGCGAACTGGGTAATGCACCACTGCGCGCAATTCGGCGCCCAGATGCCGAGGCGATCGCCGGTCTGCAAGCCCAGTGCGAGCAAGGCCCTGGCCTGCTCATCCACCGCGTCGGCCAGTTGCCGCCACGAATACCGCAGCCGTTGATGGCGCACCACCAACGCCTCGCCGTCCGGGTGTTGCGCGACAGTCTGATCGAAGCGCTGACCAATGGTCATCGCCAGCAGGGCGTGGTCCTGAGAGCCACGGCTGTAGCTGCGCTGCGGGTTTGCACTGGGTTGATCCATGACGACCCCTATTGTCTTTATTAGTGGGTTTTCCCGGTTTTGAATCCCTGTGGGAGCGAGCCTGCTCGCGAATACGCTGCGTCATTCACCCTTTAGGGCGACTGATACAGCGCTTTCGCGAGCAGGCTCGCTCCCACCAGAAACAAACCGATATCTGATCCTGAACTGCCCTTACTCTCGCCCAAGTTGACGCTTACGTAAAGCCGATTGACAGTCCAACTGTGGAAGCTTTACGTTAACGTAAAGCTGAACGCCGATTCGTCGTGCGCTCCACCCGATAAAAAAGCCAAAAGGTGCCACATGAGCTATCCATCCCTGAATTTCGCCCTCGGTGAAACCATCGACATGCTGCGCGATCAGGTGCAGTCCTTCGTCGCCGATCAGATCGCCCCGCGTGCTGCGCAGATCGACCACGACAACCTGTTCCCCGCCGACATGTGGCGCAAATTCGGTGACATGGGCCTGCTCGGCATCACCGTGCCGGAAGAGTACGGCGGCGCGGGTCTGGGTTATCTGGCGCACGTAGTGGCGATGGAAGAGATCAGCCGTGGCTCGGCGTCGGTGGCGTTGTCCTATGGCGCGCACTCCAACCTTTGCGTCAACCAGATCAACCGCAACGGCAACCACGAACAGAAAAGCAAATACCTGCCGAAGCTGATCAGCGGCGAGCACGTCGGCGCCCTGGCGATGAGCGAGCCCAACGCCGGTTCCGATGTGGTCTCGATGAAGCTGCGCGCCGACAAACGCGGCGACCGCTTCGTCCTCAACGGCAGCAAAACCTGGATCACCAACGGTCCGGACGCCAATACCTACGTGATCTACGCCAAGACCGACCTGGAAAAAGGCCCCCACGGCATCACCGCGTTCATCGTCGAGCGTGACTGGAAAGGCTTCAGCCGCAGCAACAAGTTCGACAAGCTCGGCATGCGCGGCTCCAACACCTGCGAGCTGTTTTTCGATGACGTCGAAGTACCCGAGGAGAACATTCTCGGCGTGCTCAACGGTGGCGTGAAAGTGCTGATGAGCGGCCTCGATTACGAGCGCGTGGTGCTCTCCGGCGGCCCGACCGGGATCATGCAGTCGTGCATGGACCTGATCGTGCCGTACATCCACGACCGCAAGCAGTTCGGCCAGAGCATCGGCGAATTCCAACTGATCCAGGGCAAAGTCGCCGACATGTACACCCAGCTCAACGCCAGCCGCGCTTATCTGTACGCGGTGGCCCAGGCCTGCGAGCGCGGCGAAACCACGCGCAAGGACGCGGCCGGAGTGATCCTCTACACCGCCGAACGCGCCACGCAAATGGCCCTCGACGCGATCCAGATTCTCGGCGGCAACGGCTACATCAACGAATTCCCCGCCGGCCGCCTGCTGCGCGACGCCAAGCTCTACGAAATCGGCGCCGGCACCAGCGAGATCCGCCGCATGCTGATCGGCCGCGAACTGTTCAACGAGACGAAATGAATTTCGTCAGCTGCAAGGCGCAAGCTACAAGCTGCAAGAGATCCACGCTCTTGCCCCAACTTGCAGCTTGCCGCTTGTAGCTAGAAGCTGCTTACGGAGTAAGCCCCATGATTCTGCACACTCAGCTCAACCCGCGTTCAGGGGAGTTCGCCGCCAACAGTGCGGCGATGCTCAAACAGGTTGACGCGCTGCACACCCTGCTCGCTCAAGTCGCGCAGGGCGGCGGTGTCAAAGCTCAGGAACGCCACACCTCGCGGGGCAAATTGCTGCCGCGCGAGCGCATCAATCGCTTGCTCGACCCCGGCTCGCCGTTTCTCGAAATCAGCCAACTTGCCGCCCATGCGGTTTACGGCGAAGACGTGCCGGCTGCCGGGGTGATCGCCGGCATCGGTCGCGTTGAAGGCGTTGAATGCATGATCGTCGCCAACGATGCGACGGTGAAAGGTGGCTCGTATTACCCGCTCACCGTGAAAAAACACCTGCGCGCGCAGACCATCGCCCAGCAGAATCGCCTGCCGTGCATTTATCTGGTGGATTCCGGTGGTGCCAACCTGCCGCGTCAGGACGAAGTGTTTCCGGATCGCGAGCACTTCGGGCGGATCTTTTTCAATCAGGCCAACATGAGCGCCATGGGCATCCCGCAGATCGCTGTGGTCATGGGCTCGTGCACCGCTGGCGGCGCGTATGTGCCGGCGATGGCGGACGAAGCGATCATGGTGCGCAACCAGGCGACGATTTTCCTCGCCGGCCCGCCGCTGGTGAAAGCCGCGACCGGTGAAGTGGTCAGCGCCGAAGATCTGGGCGGCGCCGATGTGCATTGCAAGACTTCTGGTGTGGCCGACCATTACGCCGAGAACGATGAACACGCCCTCGCCCTCGCCCGCCGCAGCGTCGCCAACCTCAACTGGCGCAAGCTCGGCGAGGTGCAGCAGCGCACGCCGATTGCGCCGCTGTACCCCAGCGACGAGTTGTACGGCGTGGTTCCGGCTGACGCCAAGCAGCCATTCGATGTGCGCGAAGTGATCGCGCGGCTGGTCGACGGTTCGGTGTTCGATGAATTCAAAGCGCTGTTCGGCACCACGCTGGTCTGCGGTTTCGCGCACTTGCACGGCTACCCGATCGCGATTCTGGCAAACAACGGCATCCTCTTCGCCGAAGCCGCGCAGAAAGGCGCGCACTTCATCGAACTGGCCTGCCAGCGCGGCATCCCGCTGCTGTTTCTGCAGAACATTACCGGTTTCATGGTCGGCCAGAAATACGAGGCCGGCGGCATCGCCAAGCACGGCGCGAAACTGGTGACCGCGGTGGCCTGCGCCAAAGTGCCGAAATTCACCGTGATCATCGGCGGCAGCTTCGGTGCCGGCAACTACGGCATGTGCGGGCGCGCTTACGATCCGCGTTTCTTGTGGATGTGGCCGAACGCGCGGATCGGCGTGATGGGCGCCGAACAGGCAGCCGGTGTACTGGTGCAGG
The DNA here is from genome assembly GCF_004307525.1 of Pseudomonas sp. Sample_21. Classification (NCBI taxonomy): domain Bacteria; kingdom Pseudomonadati; phylum Pseudomonadota; class Gammaproteobacteria; order Pseudomonadales; family Pseudomonadaceae; genus Pseudomonas; species Pseudomonas sp. Sample_21. Next base: position 24,193 of record NZ_RCNZ01000144.1, read on the forward strand.
TCAAGCGCGAACAGGCGGAACGCAGCGGTCAGGCGTTCAGCGCCGAGCAGGAGACCGAGATCAAGCAGCCGATTCTCGACCAGTACGAAGAACAGGGTCACCCCTACTACTCCAGCGCGCGGCTGTGGGACGACGGCGTCATCGATCCGGCGCAGACCCGCGACGTACTGGCCCTGGCCTTGTCCGCGTCGCTGAACGCGCCAATCGAACCGAGCCGCTTCGGCGTGTTCCGGATGTGATGTTTTTTTGTGGGAGCGAGCCTGCTCGCGAATGCGCTCTGTCAGGCAGCGGATAGATCGACTGATACCCCGCTTTCGCGAGCAGGCTCGCTCCCACAAGAACCGTGGAGACGGATGAATATGAGCGACTTCAATACCCTCGAACTGCAAAACGATCCACGCGGTTTCGCGACGCTGTGGCTCAACCGCGCCGAGAAAAACAACGCGTTCAACGCCGAGATGATCCGCGAACTGATCCTCGCCCTCGACAAGGTCGCCAGCGATTCGAGCCTGCGTTTCCTGCTGCTGCGCGGGCGCGGCAAGCACTTCAGTGCCGGCGCTGACCTGGCGTGGATGCAGCAATCAGCGGAACTTGATTATCACACCAACCTCGACGACGCCCGCGAGCTGGCCGAGCTGATGTACAACCTCGCCAAGCTGAAAATCCCCACGCTGGCTGTGGTTCAGGGCGCGGCGTTTGGTGGCGCGCTGGGCTTGATCAGTTGCTGTGACATGGCGATCGGCGCCGATGACGCGCAGTTCTGCCTGTCGGAAGTGCGCATCGGCCTGGCACCGGCCGTGATCAGCCCGTTCGTGGTGCAGGCGATCGGCGAGCGGGCCGCGCGGCGTTATGCGCTGACCGCCGAGCGCTTCAGCGGGCAGCGGGCGCGGGAGATCGGCTTGCTCGCCGAAAGCTATCCTGCGGCGGAACTGGAGCAACAGGTCGAACAGTGGATCGACAACCTGTTGCTCAACAGCCCGGCCGCGATGCGCGCCAGCAAGGACTTGCTGCGTGAAGTCGGCAACGGCGCGCTGACCCCGGCCCTGCGCCGCTACACCGAAAATGCCATCGCGCGGATTCGCGTCAGCCCTGAAGGCCAGGAAGGCTTGCGTGCCTTCCTGCAAAAACGCCCACCGAACTGGCAAGCCGCATCAACCAAGGAGTCGCGTTGATGAGCGCACCTGTGATTACCACCCTGCTGGTGGCCAACCGCGGCGAAATCGCCTGCCGCGTGATGCGCACCGCCAAGGCTCTGGGCCTGACCACCGTCGCCGTGCACAGCGCCACCGACCGCGATGCGCGGCACAGCCGTGAAGCCGATATCCGTGTGGATCTGGGCGGCAGCAAGGCTGCCGAGAGTTATCTGCAAATCGATAAATTGATCGCCGCCGCCAAGGCCAGCGGTGCCCAGGCGATTCATCCCGGCTACGGCTTTCTATCGGAAAACGCCGGATTCGCCCGCGCCATCGAAGGCGCCGGGCTGATCTTCCTCGGCCCGCCCGCCTCGGCCATCGATGCGATGGGCAGCAAATCCGCCGCTAAGGCGCTGATGGAAAAGGCCGGCGTGCCACTGGTGCCGGGCTATCACGGCGAAGCGCAGGACCTCGACACCTTCCGCGAAGCCTGCGAACGCATCGGTTATCCGGTGCTGCTCAAGGCCACTGCGGGGGGTGGCGGCAAAGGCATGAAAGTGGTCGAGGATGTCAGCCAACTCGCTGAAGCCCTCGCCTCGGCGCAGCGCGAAGCGCAATCGTCGTTTGGCGATTCGCGGATGCTGGTGGAAAAGTATTTGCTCAAGCCGCGTCATGTGGAGATTCAGGTGTTCGCCGATCAGCACGGCAACTGCCTGTACCTCAACGAGCGCGACTGCTCGATCCAGCGTCGGCACCAGAAAGTCGTAGAAGAAGCCCCGGCGCCGGGTCTGACGCCCGAGTTGCGCCGGGCAATGGGCGAAGCGGCTGTGCGTTCGGCGCAGGCGATCGGTTATGTCGGCGCCGGCACCGTGGAGTTTTTGCTGGATGCGCGCGGCGAGTTTTTCTTTATGGAGATGAATACGCGGCTGCAAGTCGAGCACCCGGTAACCGAAGCAATCACCGGACTGGATCTGGTCGCCTGGCAGATTCGCGTCGCCCGTGGGGAAGTGCTGCCGATCACCCAGGCGCAGGTACCGCTCAATGGTCACGCGATCGAAGTGCGTTTGTATGCCGAAGATCCGGCGAATGATTTCCTGCCGGCCACCGGGCGTCTGGATTTGTACCGCGAATCGGCACAGGGACCGGGGCGGCGGGTAGACAGCGGCGTTGAGGAAGGTGACGAGATTTCGCCGTTCTACGATCCGATGCTCGGCAAACTGATTGCCTGGGGTGAAGATCGCGAACAGGCGCGCTTGCGTTTGTTGAGCATGCTCGACGAGTTTGCGATCGGCGGGCTGAAGACCAACATCAATTTCCTGCGCCGGATCATCGCGCATCCAGCGTTTGCGGCGGCAGAGCTGGATACCGGGTTCATTCCGCGCTATCAGGAGCAATTGCTGCCAGCGCCGGGCATGTTGAGCGATGAGTTCTGGCAAGCGGCGGCGCAGGCATTTGCGCAGAGTTTGCCGAAGCGTGCGCGGGCGGATGATCCCGCTTCCCCCTGGTCTTGCAACAGTGGTTTGCGCGCAGGCTTGCCGGCGGAAATCACCTTGCATTTGAGCTGCGAGGGACAGGATCGCGCGTTGACCTTGAGAACTGCGGCCCCTGCAAAACTGCTGGGCGAGGCGCTGACCGTCGAGCATGACGGCGTGCGCCGCACATTGCGGGCGATTCGTCAGGGCGGCGCGTTGTATCTGGAATGGGACGGCGAGTTGCGGCGCATCGAAGCGTTCGATCCGATCAGTGCCGTTGAAGCCAGCCACAGCCATCAGGGCGGTCTGACCGCGCCAATGAACGGCAGCATCGTGCGCGTGCTGGTCGAAACGGGACAGTCGGTTGAGGCCGGGGCGCAACTGGTGGTGCTGGAAGCCATGAAGATGGAACACAGCATCCGCGCGCCGCACGCCGGTGTGATCAAAGCGCTGTATTGCCAGGAAGGCGATATGGTCAGTGAAGGCAGCGCTTTGGTTGAACTGGAAGAGGGATGAAATAAAAGGATCGACCCTCGCCTTGAGCGAGGATCGATCCGCTCAGTAACGCGCCGTTGCCTGAACCACCACGCCGATAATCCGGCATTCATCGGTGAGCAGGGTTTTCGGCCAAGTCGGGTTGAGCGGCACCAGGTAACGCTGGCCGGCCTGCTCGTCGAGTTTGCGGAAAATCGCTTCTTCGCTGTCCGGCCACTGGGCGATCACCAGTTTGCCAGGCACTGCCTCCAACTCTGGGTCAACCAGAATCAGCATGCCCTCGGCAATGCTCTGGCCGCTCGGCGCGGTCATCGAATCCCCCGTCACCGTCAGCCAGAACGCCGCACCGCCACGAGCGTGGTAATCCGTCAGTTCGAAGCGCTGCTTCGCTGATGCTCCGGGATAGCTCGCCGCAGTGTCACGCACTTCGCACGGTGCACGCCAATCGCAGACCGGATAACGGAAGTACGGGTTGTACTTCTGCGCCAGCGGCATTTCGTCTTCCGGCGTCGGCTGCGGCTCGCGAATCACCAGAACGACTTCCAGGAAGTCCATTCCCAGCGCCTTGAGCACGCGGTTCATTTCGGTAACACCGGGTTCGCGACGCTTGTTCAGCCAATGACCGATCCCGCCCTGGGACATGCCGACGCGCTCTCCGAGCTCTGTTTGAGTGACTTTGAGTTCACTCATCTTGGCCTTGACCAACTCAATCCATTTATCCATGTGCCGCACCTTACGCGGACGTCTTCGACCGGCAAAACACATATTGTAGTATTTAAATCCTAGTCACAAATACAGGCGGTACTATCCTAGAGGAACGGACTTTCAATCGAACATGGAGTGACGTTTCATGATGAACATCAGCAGCAAAGACCTGCCCGATCTGCAAATCGACACCAGCTTCACCTCCCCTCAAGGCAATGCCGCCGCACAGCGCGCGCTGGACTACTACTTGAAACCGGCTGTTTCAGAACCCGAGACGGACGAACGTTTTTTCAATGTCAAAGGCCATCTCAGCGGCGAAGAAGCGCTGGTGCATGCCTCGGATCTGTTGCGATGTGCAGCCGCCACCGCGTTCAAGGCCGCAGAAAACCTGCAAGGCACCAATCGCGATCTGGCCTTTTCGGTGGTACACATGGTGGATATGGCGCGGGCGATGGTCGACCATTCGATCGACAACGACGAAGTCACGGCGGACAAGGTACGGGCGGGCAGGAAAGAATTTTCCCATCGCGCAGATAAAAACATTTGACTTGCAAATGATAATGATTATTATTGCAAGCAGCTGGTCGCGAGATCAGTCGATGGACCAGAGACCTTAGGTCGGTCTTCTGGACTATCTCCTCATCAGGCTAATCACGGTTTTTGACCCGGCTTTTTGCCGGGTCTTTTTTTGCCCGTTTTTCGGGCTTGTGTCTTCAGGCTAATGAAGTCTTTAGGTGCTGCAAATTCGATGGCGCGGATAATATCAAAAGAATATTGATTGGCAAGCCGAGCCCGGCCACATTGGGCAAAACTAATGGCAATCAGCACTTGAGAATCAATCGCATAGCCTCTAAGCTGCTGGCGCGTCACGGAAGACGCCCCCCCCGCTACACCCGCAATTCCCCTCGGTTTCAGCCCTGCCTGCGTGTAAAGTACCGGTCATAAAAATCCTGCTCTGGAAGCGATTATGACCGTGGCCAAATCTTCGTTCGACATCAGCGCCAATTTCGACAGCGGCAATATCCAAGTCATCGACATCAGCAACCCGCTCAATCCGGTTCTGGCCATCCGCCCGGACACCCGCAGCGCTCATTTTCAGTGGTTCCACTTCAAGGCCAGCGGCCTGCATGTGCATCAGGAACACTGGTTTCGTCTGGTCAATGCCAGCCAGTCCTCCTATAACAAGGCCTGGACCGGCTATCAGGCAGTTGCTTCCTACGACCACGTCAACTGGTTCCGCATCCCCACCAGCTTCGAAGGCGACAGCCTGCGCTTCTGCCTCGAAGCCGAACAGACCCACGCCTGGTTCGCCTACTTCGAGCCCTACAGCCGCGGCCGCCACGACTGGTTGATCGAACAGGCGCTGAGCAAGGCTGGCACCGAATTGCTGGCGACCGGCAAAAGTGTCGAGGGCCGGGACATTCAGCTGCTGCGCAAAGGCACCGGTGCCGAAGGCCAGCGCAAGATCTGGATCATTGCCCAGCAGCATCCGGGCGAGCACATGGCTGAATGGTTCATGGAAGGTGTGATTGAGCGTCTGGAGCGCCAGGACGATCCGGTATTGAACAAACTGCTGGCCAGCGCCGATCTGTATCTGGTGCCGAACATGAACCCGGACGGCGCCTTCCACGGCCACCTGCGCACCAATGCCATGGGTCAGGACTTGAACCGGGCCTGGCAGAACGCCAGCCAGGACATCAGTCCGGAAGTGCTTTTCGTCCAGCAGCAGATGGAAAAATATGGCGTCGATGCGTTTATCGACGTGCACGGCGACGAGGAAATCCCCCACGTCTTTACCGCCGGCTGTGAAGGTAATCCTGGCTTTACACCGCGCATCGAAAAGCTTGAAGAGCATTTCCGCAGCCATCTGAAGCACACCACCAAAGACTTCCAGACCACCTACGGCTACACCCGCGACGAACCGGGACAGGCCAACATGACCCTGGCCTGCAACAGCGTCGGGCAGAAATTCGACTGCCTGTCGCTGACCCTGGAGATGCCGTTCAAGGACCACGACGACCACCCGGACAAGATCACCGGCTGGTCGGGCAAACGTTCGAAGCAATTGGGCAAGGATGTGCTGACCACCCTCGCCGACATGGTCGACACCCTGCGCTGATCCCCTCCTCTGTAACGACAAAAGATCGCAGCCGACCTGCGATCTTTTGCGTTACAGGGTCAGCCGCGATCACGCCCGCGCAACATGCTGTCGAGCACTTCGTCACGGCGTACCCAGCCATGGAACAGCGCCGCCGCCAGGTGCAGCAGCACCGTCAGAAACAGCAGATACGCCAGATAGCCATGGGACTTGCGCAGCACCGCAAACAGTTGCGCGTCAGCCGGCACAATCGACGGCAGATGCAGCGACGCCGTGAGCATCACCGGCTCGCCCGAGGCACTGATCATCGCCCAGCCGAGCAGCGGCAACACCAGCATCAACGCATACAACAAGACGTGGGAAGCCTTGGCTGCCAGCACCTGCCAGCCCGGCAGATCATCCGGCAGTGGCGGTTGGCGGGTGGTGAAGCGCACCAGCAGGCGCACGATCACCAGCGCCAGAATCGCGATGCCCAGCGGCTTGTGCAAATGAATCAGCCATTCATGGCGAGACGACACCGAAGTGACCATGCCCGCACCGATAAACAGCATGGCGATGATCATCAGCGCCATCAGCCAGTGCAGCAGGCGCGCCAGCAAAACGAAATGCGTCGGTTGCTTGCTCATGGACGAACCTCCTGTTTGGCGGCGGGCAACTGGCTGACTTCGCTGGTGCGACGCAGGTAGGAATCGGCGTAGCCGGCAGAACGCGCGGCCAGCAGTGGATCTTCCGAGCCTTGAATCCCGGCCGGCAGCACCAGCGGGTCGTAGTTGATGTCGCGGCATTCACCGCTGAGCTGCGGCTGGGTTTTCTCCAGCACCAAAGTCCCGGCGTTCAGCACTTTGCGATTTGCGGGCCAGGTCTTGCTGGCATCGTTGACCGGGTCGTCGGCGTTGGCCAGGGTGATGTTCAACTGGAAGCGCAAGGGTGCGGCGGCCAGGCGTTGCACCAGGTCCTTCTCGAGAAAGTCCGCGCCTTCAGGGGCCGTGGCATCTGCCGCGTCCTGCGCCAACGGGGTCATGCTCCAGCGCACGGCCTGTTTTTTACCGTTGCCATCGACCAGATAGAACGCATTGATGCTGTTATAGGTTTCGGTGGCGTAGCTGGCCGAAGGCTTGGCGGTCTTCACCCACGTCAGAAACGGCACGGCTTCCGGATGTGCGGCAAAAAATGCCGGCACCTTCGTCGGGTCTGGCTTGCCGGTGGCTGGATCCGGCGACTGCGCCTGCTGCAATTGGTAAAACGCTTCAGGCGTGCCCACCGGAAACACCGGCATGCTGTTCATGCCGGTGCGCCATTGCTGACCGTTCGCCTGGGTGAAGCGCAGCGCCAGACTGCGGATCGGTACGGCGCTGTCCGGCGCATAGGGATTGCCGGCCGGCAAGGCAAAACGCCCCACCACCGGTGTCTGCGGCAGGTTGAACACTTGTGCTGTAGAGAACGCGCGCGCCTCGCCGCTGCTTTCGAAATGGCCGATCACGCAAACACCCTTGGCATGATTGCGACGAAAGCCGGGATGCACGCCGTTGTTCTTTTCCAGCACATCGACCAACGCTTTTGGCGTCAATCGTTGTGGGTCAAGGTTGCCATGCACGTAGGCAAACGCCCCGGCCACGGCGGCGACAATCACGGCAATGCCGCCCAGGCGAAAAATCAGGCTCGCGGCGCTCAGTGGCTGGCGCGGCGGCCTGCCGGGCGGTGCAGCGTTGGGGGACGAGCGATCAACCATGAATATCTCCAGGCCATCGGCCACAAGTGGAAAGAGTCAGCAAGACGCACCCCGTCCGGGTTTATTCCACGGCGCGGTATTTATTTTTGCGCACGGGGAATAACCTGCGCTGACGGGCGTCTTCCTAGTCCACAGCGTAGCGACCAGCAGAAATTCATGAGCGAATTCGACGAACAGTTGAGAGAAATCATTCCCAGATTGCGCCGCTTCGCCGTGTCGTTGACGCGCAACAGCAGCAGCGCTGACGATCTGGTCCAGGCCAGCCTCGAGCGGGCGCTGTCGGCCTGGGGCGAGAAACGCGCCGAAGGCGACTTGCGCGCCTGGCTATTCGCAATTCTCTATCGGCAATTTCTCGATGCGCACCGTCGCTCGCGGCGCTATGCGCGAATGCTGGAATTTTTCACCGGTCGCGACGATGCCGAGCCGTCGGTGGAACGTACGGTGATTGCCCAGTCGACCCTGCAAGCCTTCGAACGCCTGCCCACCGAACAGCGCGCTTTGCTGCTGATGGTCTCGGTGGAAGGTCTGTCCTATAAAGAGGTCGCCGAGATCCTCGGCGCCCCGATCGGCACCGTGATGTCGCGCCTGTCCCGCGCCCGCCAGGCCTTGCGCCAACTCAGCGACGGCGAAATCAGCAGCCCTTCCTTACGGATACTCAAATGATCAGCCTGCCTCCCAGCGAACGTGATTTGCACGCCTACGTCGACCACCAGCTCAGCGACGCCGATCGGCGCGTACTCGAGACCTGGCTCGCCAGCCACCCTGAAGAAGCGGCTCAGGTGCGCGCCTGGCAACGCGACGCCCAGCAGTTGCGCGCAGCGCTGAGTGGCGCCTTGCAGCAACCGGCCAATCCGGCGCTCGACCCGATGATGATTCGCCAGCGCCGCCGCCAGCAGTCCCGTCGCCACCTGGCCAGCGCGGCGGTGTTGCTCATTGCCGTCAGCATCGGCGGTTTCAGTGGCTGGCAGGCGCGGGAAATGACCCTGGCGCGCCCTGCGCAATTGCCGATGACTGACGCGTTGCAAGCCTATCGCCTGATCGCCCAGCAAGGCGTACTGCCCGCCGATTACAAGGTCGACAGCGACGGCGACATGCAGCGTTGGCTCGACCGCTACTTCAGCGGTGCCGGGCGCTTGCCGGACTTGAAAGCTGCCGGATTCGAGCCGGTCAGCGGGCGCTTGCTCAGCACCGATGAAGGCGCGGCGGCGATGGTGATGTATGAGGATGGCAGCGGTCACAAGGTCAGTTTCTACCTGCGTCCACCGGGGCCGAAAAACACCCTGCTGCCGCGTGGCTCGCGCAGCGATGGCGATCTGCAGGCCGATTACTGGTCAGGGCCGGGCTACAACTATGCGGTGGTCAGCCCGACCGACTCGCCGGCGGCAGAGTTGCTCAAGCAATCGCCACCGTTCTGATGGTGATATTTCATGGAGCCGACGCCCGGGCTCTGGTTACACTGGGGCCACCGCGCTCGCTGTGGAGCCGGTCTGAGAAACCAGGAGCCTGTCCCGCGTGCCCGCCCGAACGCCGAAACGATCACGACTGAGCCAACGCTGGCCGTTGCTGCGCCGCCTGTTCGGCAAAGGCCTGCCCGCCAGCGCCGGCCACGATGCCCACGCTGCGACCATCCGCGATTATTTCCGTGACAAGGCCAAAAGCCAGGGCTACACCCTCAGCCGCAGTCAGCAGCAAGTCATCGACTGCATGGCGCAGCAAGCCAGCGTGCTGCTCGGCGACAGCGGCCACACCCCGCCGAGTCTGTACCTGTACGGCGCCGTCGGGCGCGGTAAGAGCTGGTTGCTCGACGGTTTCTTCCAGGCACTACCCATCCCGCGTAAACGCCGCCTGCATTTCCATCAGTTCTTCGCTCGGTTGCACGACGGCATGTTCCGTCATCGCTTGGAGGAAGACGCGCTGGAAATCACCCTGGATGAGTTGCTGGAAGATTGCCAGGTGCTGTGTTTCGACGAATTCCATGTGCACGACATCGGCGACGCGATGCTGATCACGCGGCTGTTCAAGGCCCTGTTCAAACGGCAGATCATGCTGCTGGTGACCTCCAACTATGCACCCGAGGGCCTGCTGCCTAATCCGCTGTATCACGCGCGCTTCAAACCGGTGATCGAGCTGATCAACACGCGCATGCAAGTGATGGAAGTCGGTGGCGCCCACGACTACCGCGCACTCAACCGCCAACACACGCATCAAGTGTTTACCCAAGGACATTACGTATGGCCGGCGACGGCAGCTCAACGTCAGACACTGGACCTGCCACCAGCCGACGCGCCTGCCCTTGCCCTCGAAGTTGGCAAGCGCCAGCTTCAGGCCCGTTTTTGCCAAGGCCGGCGAGTCGCTTTCACCTTCAACGACCTGTGTGAACAGCCAACGGCAGTGATGGATTATCTGCAACTGTGCCAGCGTTTCGACCAGTGGATCATCGATGACCTGCCGCAGCTCGGCGAATGTCCGATCGCCGTGCAGCAGCGCTTCATCAATCTGATCGACGTGCTCTACGATCAGGACAAACACCTGACCCTGCTCGGCCGGTTGCCGCTGGGCCAGAGCCTGGAAGGTCAGGCCATTGACCTGGCGCGCACGCGCAGCCGGTTGGGGCAGTTGCAGGAAATTCACGCTCCCAACTGACTCCCTACCCTGTGAGAGCGAGCCCTGTGGGAGCGAGCCTGCTCGCTCCCACAAGGTCCCGGGACAACTCAAAATCCGTTCAGCATCCGCTTTACCGCTATCATGTCGCCCATTCCAGCGCCCCCCGCGTCGCTCCACCGATCAATAGCGAAACCAGACATGCACACCCTTGCTCAACTGCGCGCCGGCGAACTGTCAGGCATCACCCGCCTCGACCTGTCCTGCGGGCTGACCGAATTCCCCAACGAAATTTTCCAACTGGCCGAGACGCTGGAAGTGCTCAACCTCAGCGGCAACGCGCTGAGCAGCCTGCCGGACGACCTGCATCGCCTGACCCGCCTGCGCGTGCTGTTCTGCTCCGACAACCAGTTCAGCGAACTGCCGGCCTGCCTCGGCCAGTGCACCGCGCTGACCATGGTCGGCTTCAAGGCCAACCGCATCGTCAATGTGCCCGGTGCCGCCCTGCCGCCGCAGCTGCGCTGGCTGATCCTCACCGATAACCGCATCGAAAGCCTGCCCAGCGAACTCGGTGAACGCCCCGCTCTGCAGAAGCTCATGCTCGCCGGCAATCGGCTGCAAACGCTGCCAGACTCCCTGCGCCACTGCCATCGGCTGGAATTGCTGCGCATCGCTGCCAACCAACTCAGCGAACTGCCGCAGTGGTTGCTGACCTTGCCGAGCCTGACCTGGCTGGCCTACGCCGGCAATCCGCTGGAGACCGAAGCCGATGCCGCTGCCCTTGAGGCCACGCCGCTGATCGACTGGTCGGCGCTGCGCCTGGAGCAGCAACTGGGCGAAGGCGCTTCCGGGGTGATTTCCAAGGCAGTCTGGCAGCGCGACGACGGCACGGCGCAGGCGGTTGCAGTGAAGCTCTACAAAGGCGAGATGACCAGCGACGGCTCGCCGTTGCATGAGATGAACGCTTGCATCACCGCAGGCCTGCACCCGAACCTGATCCGCGTCGAAGGGCGCATCAGCGGCCATCCCGATCAACAGCAGGGGCTGGTAATGCAACTGATTGATCCGAGCTTCGGCAATCTCGCCGGTTTGCCCAGCCTGGACTCGTGCTCGCGGGATGTTTACGCCGAAGATCGCCAGTTCTCCGCCGACGTTGCCCTGCGCGTCGCCAAAGGCATCGCCTCAGCGGCCGAGCACCTGCACCGCCAAGGCATCACCCACGGCGATCTGTATGGCCACAACATTCTGTTGAACGATCGCGGCGATTGTCTGCTGGGGGATTTCGGCGCGGCCTCGTTTCATGCCACCGGCGATGATGTGCAGACGCGCGCATTGCAGCGCCTGGAAGTCCGTGCGTTCGGTGTGTTGTTGGGGGAATTGCTGGAGCGTGTCGACTCAGGATTGAGTACGGAGCGGCGCGCGCAACTGCAGGCGCTGGAACGACGTTGCTGTCAGGCCGATGTGCTGGGGCGGCCGGGGTTCAGCGAAGTCATTGAGGTGCTGGAGAATCTGTGACCGCTGCACGGTCAATCGCCAGCAGGCTCGCTCCCACAGTTGCAATACATTCCAGTGTGGGAGCGAGCCTGCTTGCGAAGAGGTCATTACTGGCGCGACAGATCAGCCAGCCAGACCGACGAACATGTCCTGCACGTCATCATGGTTGTCGAGGCCTTCGAGGAACGCTTCGACTTCAGCCATCTGCTCGTCGCTCAAGCCGCTGACAGGGTTCTTCGGCTGGTAGCCGAGCTTGGCCGAGAGCACGGTGAAGCCTTGTTCCGGCAGAGCTTTCTGCACGGCGTCGAGGTCGGTCGGGTCGGTGAGGAACAGCGTCGCGCCCTCTTCACCCGGCTCGAAATCCTGGGCACCGGCTTCGATCGCAGCCATTTCCGGATCGGCATCCGGGCTGTCCGGCGAGGCTTCGATCATGCCGACGTGGTTGAACATCCACGCCACCGAACCGGAAGCGCCCAACTGGCCCTTGCGGAACGCCACGCGGATTTCCGCGACGGTGCGGTTGATGTTGTCGGTGACGCATTCGACGATCAGCGGCACCTGATGCGGGGCGAAGCCTTCGTAGGTCACGCGATGGTATTGCACGGTTTCACCCAGCAGACCGGCGCCTTTCTTGATCGCGCGATCGAGGGTTTCTTTTGGCATCGAGGCTTTCTTCGCCTGCTCGACCACCAGACGCAGGTGTGCGTTGGTGGCGGTATCGGCACCGTTGCGTGCAGCAATGGTGATTTCCTTCACCAGTTTGCCGAAGATCTTCCCTTTGGCGTTGGCTGCCGCTTCTTTGTGTTTAACCTTCCACTGTGCGCCCATTACTCACTCTCTTGATCTGTGGCGCCGAGACATCTATTGGCCGACGCGTGGCGGCAAGTTTATACGGCCTAAAGTCGGCAATCGACCAAAAAAACAGCCGACGGAATCGACATCTTCACCAAAGCATGTAGGGGGATTCTGAAAAGCGCCTTTGACATGACCATTCAGGCCGACGGTTTCGTACCCTTGAAACCCCGTATCGCCTGACAGGGCCTGCTCGAATGCTCAATGACAAGGAAAGTCCATTCACCCTTACGCTGACCGACAGCGGATTGCGCCTGCCGGTGGTGCGTTTTCGCGGCGAGGAAGCGCTGAACCAGCCTTACCGTTTCGACATCGAACTGCTCGCACTGGCCCCGGCCATCGTCCCGGGATCCTTCCTGCACAGGCCAGCCTTTTTGCGGCTCAGTGAGCAGCACGGGTTCCACGGCGTCATTTCCAGCGCCAGTTGCGAACATCGCGGGACCCATCGGGTCGGCTATCGACTGATTCTGGTGCCGCATCTGCAGCAACTGGCGCAAACGCACAAGCGCCGCGTGTTTACTCACCTGAGTACGCCGCAAATCATCCAGCAACTGCTCGAAGAACATGCCCTGCCAGCGCACAGCTACCGCATTGAAATGAGCGTCGGTCACTACCCGCCGCGGGCGTTTTGCATTCAGTACGAAGAAAGCGATCTGGCCCTGCTGCAGCGGCTATGCGAAGAAGAAGGCATCCACTATCACTTCGAACACGGGCCGCACGGACACGTCGTGGTGTTCGCCGACGACAGCCTGAGCCTGCCCCAGGAACCGGTTGAAATCCCTTTCAATGCTGATGAGCAACCCCCATCGCCCTGCGTCAGCGCACTCTATCAACAACATCGCGCGGCGCCGGTGCCGATGCTGCATGCGGTGCGCAATCGCGGTCAGCCAACCGGCAATGCCGAAGCCGCCAACGAGGTCTCGACCGAGTTGCCGATGCCCGCGCGATCGCCGGAACGTCTGCACGCCGAACAGCGCAGCCGGCGCCATCTGCAACGCCAGCGCTGCCAGTTGCGCTCCATTCACGGGCGCAGTGATTGCAGCGATTTGCTCAGTGGCCGACTGCTGCTTGTGGCCGACCATCCGATTCATCATTTCAACGAACAATGGCTGATATGCGCCGTGCGCCACCAAGGGCAGCACCCTTCGATCCTTGATCCGACGCCAAGCGTTCAGCGTTATCACAACGACTTCACTGCGCAGCCCTGGTCGACCGACTTCCGTCCGCCACTCAAACAAGCTCGCCCGAATATTGCCGGTTATCACTTGGCGAAAGTCGCGGGTGCGCCTGGGCAACCTGCGCAAGTGGACGAAAACGGCTGCCTCGCTGTAAGCCTGTGGCCGTCTGCGGATAAATCCGCCAGCGACGCCCTGTGGCTGCCGATCGCCATGAGCCGGTTCAGCGGCCCCGTCGCGGTCGATCAATTACCGCGTGCCGGCAGTGAAGTGTGGGTGAGTTTCCTCGACAGTGATCCGGACCGACCGATCCTGTGCCTCAGCCACGCACGCCAGCCGCCGGAGCGCGAATCAGAACCCGCGCGCGACAGCCTGTTGCTCGACTGGCTGAGGCACCGCGCCGAGCATTGATCGGCGCCTCAGCCTTTGTCCGCCTTGCCCGCCGCCGCCGCGAACTTGGCCAGGCGCACGTCCAGATGCCGAGGCCGGCGCCCGTGATCTTCGGCGCGCTCCTTGCGGCGGATGGCGTTGCGCACCATCAGCGAGCCGAGGTAGCGAATCGGTTCCGGCGGGAAATAACCCAGCGGCCCGTTGACCAGCGGCGAACGGGTCCACGGGTTATCCAGGCCCTGCACCAGCGCGGCGAGAATCTGCCCGCCCATATGACACGGGCCGACGCCGCTGCCGGAATAACCGAAGCCGTAAAACACGCTGCCCGCCGAGCTCATCTGGCCGAAAAACGGCAAACCGGTCACTGAACGATCCGACGGGCCGTTCCACGTCGCGTCGATTTTGACCTCGGCGAACGCCGGGAAAAAATCCGCGAGACTGCGCTTGAGCAATCCGACATAAGGCGACGGCTGATCGAACACCGGCAGCATCCGCCCGCCATAGGCGAAGGTGTTGCCGCCCTTGCCGAGCATGATCCGGCCGTCCGGGGTGTTGTGGTAGTAATGCACGAAAATCCGCGAATCGAGGACGCTGACGCCGCTGGTCAAACCGATTTGCTGCAGCAGGTCCGGGCGCGGTTCGGTGATCAGCATGTCACTGGAAACAATCGCCACACTGCGCTCGAACTGAGGAAACGCGCGGGCCATCCACGCATTCATCGCCAGCACCACGCGGTCGGCGATGACCTTGCCGCTGGGTGTGTGGATGCGTGCCGGGCGGCCCTCTTCCAGCCCGGTCATCGCCGTGCCTTCATGTATCTTCACGCCCAATTGCAGCGCCACCCGGCGCAGACCGCGTACCAGTTTGCCCGGTTGCACGCTGGCAGCCGCCGGGGAAAACCAGCCCTCCAGATGTTTTGCTGAGCCAGCCATGCGCTGCACATCGGCAAGCGGGCGCTGGCTGAACGAGTTGATGCCATTACGCTCCAGCGCCGCGATCACCGCATCAGTTGCGCCGACCTGGGCGCGATTGGTCGCGGTGTACAGCGTGCCGTCGAGGCGGTAGTCGGCATCGACGCCGTACTGCTCGCAGAACTCGCCGATCGCATGGATGCTGCGCTCCGATTCCCCGACCAGACGCACCGCTTCTTCGACGCCGAACAAGCGCTCCAGGGTGAAATACTTGGCCGACCATGACAGTGCGCAACCACCGTTACGGCCACTGGCGCCGGCACCGCAGATGTCTGCTTCGATCAGCAGCACCTCCAGCTCCGGGTTTTGCTGCTTGAGCATGATCGCCGTCCACAATCCGGTGTAACCACCGCCAACGATGCACACATCCGTGCGCACCTCGCCTTGCAGCGGTGGACACTGCTCGGATGGGTCGGCCTGCAAGGCTTGCTCGAGCCAGAACGGTCGCATGGGAAATCTCCAGTCAGAAAGCCACGACGCAGCCTGCCGCGCACCGCGCAGCAGGCCACGGGGCGAAGGGTTTCAGGAACGCAGCGGTTTGACGCTCAGCGGGCAGTTGGGGATCGCCGCGCGCGGCTCCATCACGCCGACCGGCCGACTGTTCCAGTGCGGAATCAGCACCAGCGCCGAGAACAGCGCGCATCCGGCGAAGACGATAAACACCGTCACCGAGTCGAAGTAGCCCGGCAGCAAACCGCCGAGCACCGCGCCAACGGAGCCGCAGCCGTTGACGAAACCGGCGGCGGTGGCACCGGCCTTGGCCTTGCCGAAATCGATGGCCGCCGCACCGCTGATCATCGAGTCCGGGCCGTACAACGTCAGGCCCATGACGAACAGCAACGCGACAACGAGCAACACGCTGCCGGTGTTCAGCGCAGCCATGAACAGCGCCAGCGTCACGGTCAGCGCCAGCAGACTCAGCACGCAGGCCGGCATGCGTCGGGCGCCGAACAGTTTGTCCGAGGCCAGGCCGATCATGATCGGCCCGAGCAATCCGGCCAGTTCAAACGCGGTGGGAATGATCGCCGCGCCGACCTTGCCGACACTGGGCATCTGTTCGAAAACAATCACAGGGCCCCACAACAGAATCGCGTAGCGCGCCGGTTTCAGCAGGAAATACGCCAGGCCCAGCACCAGCACCGTGCGGTTGCGCAGGATTTCCTTCAACGGCTCCCAGACGCTGAGTTTGCTGTTGGCTGCGGCTTCTTCGGCGGTCAGTTCCGGCTCGGGCTCCACCGCCGGCAAGCCGACGTCTTCCGGTTTGTTGCGCTGGAAGATAAAGAACAGCACGGCGACCACCGCGACCACCGCCGCGCTGGAAATGAATGCCGCGTGCCAGGTGCCGACCAGCGTGTAGGCCCACCAGCCGGCGAACGGCGAGGCGACCAGACCACCAAACGCGTAACAGGAACTCCACAAGCCGAGCACCCGCCCGCGCTGCTCGGACGGGAAGAAGCTGCCAAGATTTTTACACAGCCCGGACCAGCCAGTGGACTGCGCCAAACCTTGAATCAACATGCACGTGGCGAAGATCGGCAATGTAGCGAAACTGCCCATCACCAGCGCCGCAGCGGCGGATATCAGCAAACCGCCAAGCACGACGACTCTTGGACCGAAGCGATCGGCGAGCATGCCCCAAGTGAACTGTCCGAGGGCATACGCCGCCAGATAGATCGCGTCGAGGTTGGCCATGGCCATTTTGTCGAGGGTGAAATCAGGGTCCTCGGCGATGCCCAGTTTGGCTACCGAAAAGGCTTTGCGGGTGAAGTAGAACGCGGCGTACGCGAGCCAGGTAATAGCGAAGATCTGCACGCGCCAACGCGCCAGGGTGCCGATGTGCTTGTTCATGGTGGTTCTGACCTCAGGGTGTGAGTGTGCCGGCAGAATCGATTAAGAAAAACGCCTGTGTTTTTTATTGTTGAGCACTGCGTTACCGCCCCTTCCCTTCGGCGATAGCGGTCAGATGAGTCTGCTGTTGCACGCACAGGCTCATGGGCCGGCGCTGCTGTTCGACCGAACAGTCAGCGATGGCGTGAGCCGATCAAAGCAATTACTGTTTAATAAATAAAATCGATTTATCGTATTTCACACATAAGCTGAGCTTGTTACTGGAGCCACCATGTCCGTCTCTCACGCCCAACTCAAAGCGTTCCACGCGGTGGCCGTCCATGGCAGCTTCACCCGCGCCGCCGAGCGGCTTTATCTGACGCAACCAGCGATTTCCGACCAGGTACGCAAACTCGAAGAACGCTTCGGCGTGCTGCTGTTTCACCGCAATAAACGTTCCGTGCGCCTGACCGACCTGGGCGAGCGCCTGCTGGCGATCACCCAGCGCCTGTTCGTGATCGAAGCCGAAGCGCAGGAATTGCTGCAGGAATCCCAGGCCCTGCAGACCGGCAGCCTGATTCTCGCGGTGGACGCGCCGATCCACGTGTTGCCGCAGATCGCACGGTTCTGCGAACGCTACCCGGGCATCAGCGTGAAAATCGAAACCGGCAATACCGATGAATCGCTGTTTCGCCTGTTCAACTATCAGGCCGATCTGGCGCTGCTCGGCCGCGACGTGACCGATGAACGCTTGCTGTGCGTGCCGTTGCGCAACGATCCGATGGTGGCGTTCGTTTCGCGCAATCATCCGTGGGCCGAGCGCGAATCGATCTGTCTGGCCGATCTGGATGACACGCCACTGGTGCTGCGTGAGATCGGTTCAGTAACCCGGCAGACCCTGGAAGAGGAAATGGCTCGAGCGGGCTTGCGCATTCGCCCGGCAATTCAGGTTGAAGGTCGGGAAGCGGCGCGCGAAGCCGTGGTGGTGGGGATCGGAGTTGGTGTGGTTTCAGCGGCGGAGTTCGGCGCCGACTCACGGGTCTGCGCGTTGCCGATCACCGACTGCACGAGGCGCCTGACCGAAACCCTGGTGTGCTTGCGCGAACAGAGTTCGCGGCGGGTGGTGGCGACGTTTCTCGATATGGTTCGCGAGAGCCTGACCTGACTCACTCCCTGTCCTGATCGTTCCCACGCTCTGCGTGGGAATGCCTCAACGGACGCTCCGCGTTCGGCTTTGGATGGGACGCAGAGCGTCCCGGGCTGCGTTCCCACGCAGAGCGTGGGAACGATCACGGTGCGGCTGGCGCCAGATCAAAAAACGCCTGAATCAGGCGCAACTCGCGCCGGCGCTCCATGCAGCCAATCATGTGCCGGTTCACCAGCCCTTCCCCGCCAATCGGGACCGCCACCACGCGCGGGTCATGACTGACCTCCACCGATGACACCACACCGACCCCCAACTCGGCCGCGACCGCTTCGGTCACCGCCTCGCGACTGTCCAGCTCCAGCAACACCCGCGGCTGAATCGACGCCTGCATACACGCCTGGTCAAACGTGCGCCGGGTAATCGAAGTCGGCTCGCGCAGGACCATGATCACTTGATCCAGCTCCTTGAGTTTCACTTCGCCTGAGCGATTCGCCCAGCGATGCCCCGCCGGCACCAGCGCGCAGATCCGCGATTCGCTCAGCGCTTGCAGATGCAGGCCCTTGCGCGGCTCGACCTCGGTCAGCACCGCGACATCGGCGTGTTCCGACAACAGCGCCGCCAGGGTTTCCTGCGCGTTGCCCAGACGCAGGTTGACGGTGATGCCCGGATAGCGTGCGCGCAGGCTCGCCAGCATCGGCATGACCATGTGCGGCCCATCCGCCGCCACCTCCAGACGCCCGGTCAACAATTGCCGATTGGCCTCGAGCAGCGTCTGCGCTTCTTCCGCCAGGCCGAACATGGCGCGGGTGATCGCTGCCAGTTTGGTGCCCTCCTCGGTCAGTTCCACCCGTCGCGCGGTGCGCCGCAGCAAGGTGATCTGGTAATGCTCTTCCAGTGCCTTGATGTGTCCGGTGACCGCTGGCTGGCTGATGAACAACCGCGCAGCCGCGCGGGTGAAGCTGCCTTCGCGGGCCACGGCATCGAAGGCGCGCAGCTGAAACAGATTCATGGATAACCTTCACTGATGGCTGGCATAACAACAAACAATTTGATTGATGCAACGGCGAATTGCAACGTAGGCCCCGTAGCTTCATCCCACAGCGTTTTCGCGAGGACACACGAATGAGTACCGCCGCACCGATTCTGCTCACTCCCGGCCCGTTGACCACTTCGGCCCGCACCCGTCAGGCCATGATGGTCGACTGGGGTTCGTGGGATGACCGCTTCAACCAGCTGACCGCCAGCCTGTGCGAGCAATTACTGGCCATCCTCAACGGCGCCGCCAGCCACCATTGCGTACCGTTACAGGGCAGCGGCACCTTCGCTGTCGAAGCGGCGATCGGCACGTTGGTGCCGCGCGACGGCAAAATCCTCGTGCTGATCAATGGCGCGTATGGCAAGCGTCTGGCGAAGATCTGCGAAGTGCTCGGCCGGTCGTTCAGCACCTTCGAAACCGCCGAAGACGAACCGACCACCGCCGCCGACGTCGACCGCTTGCTCCGCGCCGACGCTGACATCACCCACGTGGCGCTGATCCACTGCGAAACCAGCACCGGCATTCTCAATCCGCTGGCCGAGATCGCCGAGGTCGTTGCGCAACATGGCAAACGTCTGATCATCGACGCCATGAGCTCATTCGGCGCATTGCCCGTGGATGCGCAAAAAGTACCGTTCGACGCGCTGATCGCAGCCTCCGGCAAGTGCCTGGAAGGCGTACCGGGGATGGGTTTTGTCTTCGCCCGCAAGGAATCTCTGGCCGCATCTGCCGGTAACTCGCACTCGCTGGCGATGGACCTGTACGACCAGCACGCCTACATGATGAAAACCGGGCAATGGCGCTTCACCCCGCCCACCCATGTGGTCGCGGCGCTGCACGAAGCGCTACTGCAATACAGCGAAGAAGGCGGCCTGCCAGCGCGGCATGCGCGGTATGCGGCGAACTGTCAGGCGCTGATGGAAGAGATGAACAAGCTCGGTTTGCGCAGCTTCCTGCCGGCGGCGATTCAGGCGCCGATCATCGCGACTTTCCATGCGCCGCAGGATCCGCGCTACCAGTTCAAGGACTTCTATGAGCGGGTCAAGGCCAAGGGTTACATCCTCTACCCCGGCAAACTGACCCAGGTCGAAACATTCCGCGTCGGCTGCATTGGCCACGTCACCCCGGACGAAATGCGCAAGGCCGTAGCAGCAGTGGGTGAAGTGCTGCGCGAGATGGAAGTGCTCGACATCTGAGCCTCACCTCAAATCCCCTGTGGGAGCGAGCCTGCTCGCGAAAGCGTCGTCCCAGGCGACACATAGGCTGATGTCAGACCGCTTTCGCGAGCAGGCTCGCTCCCACATTTTGATCTCATATTCAAATCAGGAATTCACGCCATGAACTACACCAATCCAAGCAAGCTGCAAGCCGCGATCCTCGACTGGGCCGGTACCGTGGTCGATTTCGGCTCGTTCGCGCCGACGCAGATCTTCGTCGAAGCCTTCGCCGAGTTCGATGTCCAGGTATCGATCGAAGAAGCCCGTGGGCCGATGGGCATGGGCAAGTGGGACCACATCCGCACCCTCTGTGATCAGCCGCAAGTGGCCGAGCGTTATCGCAAGGTGTTCGGTCGCACGCCGACCGACGATGACGTCACCGCTATCTACAACCGCTTCATGCCGTTGCAGATCGAGAAAATCGCCGAGCACTCGGCCCTGATTCCCGGCGCGCTGGACGCCATCGCCCAACTGCGCGCGCAAGGCATCAAGATCGGTTCCTGCTCCGGCTACCCGAAAGCAGTCATGGACAAAGTCGTCGAACTCGCCGCCAGCAACGGCTACGTCGCCGACCACGTGGTCGCCACCGACGAAGTGCCAAACGGTCGTCCATGGCCGGCGCAAGCGTTGGCCAACGTGATCGCTCTGGGCATCGACGATGTTGCAGCGTGCGTGAAGATCGACGACACCGTGCCGGGCATTCTCGAAGGCCGCCGGGCCGGCATGTGGACGGTTGCGCTGATTTGCTCGGGCAACGCGCTGGGTCTGGATTATGAGGGTTTCCGCGCGCTGGGCAGCGATGAACTGGCCAGCGAGCGCAAGCGCATCCACGCGCTGTTCGCAGATTCGCGGCCGCATTACATGATCGACACCATCAGCGATCTGCCGAAAGTGATCGCCGACATCAACAAGCGTCTGGCCAACGGTGAGATGCCGCAAAACGCCTGAGGCTGGAAAACTAAAACACCGCTGATGGTAATCAGCGGTGTTTTTTTTGCACGGCCTTGAATGAAGACATCGCTTGGTTATGACTTATTCGGAAATAAGGTTACCTTGCGCATCGTACGCAAGACCATCGGGATGTTTAACACTTCCGTCCGGCAATTGTTCAGTTCCATCTTCCCAGACAATACGGCCATCCGGATATTCAACGGTATTATCCGGCCAGACGATTCGCCCGTCCGGATACTCTACCCGGCCGTCTTCATATTGAATGATGCCGTCGGGACGCTTGATCGAAGTTTTATCTACAGCGACTACGCTGCCGTCAGGCAGTGTGGTGGAGCCATCGACATTGACTTTCGCACCAATTGTTTGAATCAGCGTTATCAAGGCCACAGGATCGATGTTGATGTTAAGGGTCGGCCATGGCATTGGCGGACGCTTGGTGTCAACCGGGGCCACTGGTTTGGTTGGCGCCACTGGCTTAGTTGGCGCTACCGGCTTGGTTGGCGCCACTGGCTTGGTCGGCGCTACCGGCTTGGTCGGGGCCACTGGCTTGGTTGGCGCAACTGGCTTGGTCGGCGCCACTGGCTTGGTCGGCGCTACCGGCTTGGTCGGCGCCACTGGTTTGGTTGGAATTACTGGCTTGGTTGGCGCAACTGGTTTGGTTGGCGCAACTGGCTTTGTTGTTACCGGCTTTGACGTAGTGGTAATAGGGCGAGGCTTCGAGATCGGACTTTTCATATTCACACTCAAATTGATAAATATAGTTTTGATCTTTAATAACAAACTAAAGAGCCGACCCGACAATAATCACGC
Source organism: Pseudomonas sp. Sample_21 (assembly GCF_004307525.1). Classification (NCBI taxonomy): domain Bacteria; kingdom Pseudomonadati; phylum Pseudomonadota; class Gammaproteobacteria; order Pseudomonadales; family Pseudomonadaceae; genus Pseudomonas; species Pseudomonas sp. Sample_21. Next base: position 46,296 of record NZ_RCNZ01000144.1, read on the forward strand.
ACAACCAACTATTCAAACCAAAAGAAACCACAAGATATAAACAACATAGAGTTACGCTGCACAGACCAACGTACAACAATAACTTTCAATAAACAGAAGTCATAAACCGTAAAACTCGCACTTCGATTGATTGCAAATATCATCACGCCGCAGGTTGGCATGTATTGATCGCGACCATCGGCTACATCGCTGCAAATCCGCGCCGTCCCTGCAGGCCACCCGTGTGGGCAAAGACCAGACGCGTGCCGACCGCGAATTCGCCTGACTCGACATGCTGCTTGAGCGCCAGCAAGGCCTTGCCGGTGTACAGCGGTTCCAAAGGGATGCCGCTGGTTTGCTCGGTCTGATCGATGAAGGTCAGCAACGCCTGGTCAACTTTGGCGAAACCACCACGGCTGGCATCGATCAGTTGATAGTCAGCCGCAGGCTCGGTGGCGTGCGCGAGGATCGACTCGATGTTCGGCGCTACGCCGTGATCATCCGGCACTGCCAGAGCACCGTACACCACGCGCTTGCCTTGCTCGGCGAGCGCCAGTCCGGCCAGTGTCGTGCCGGTGCCACAGGCCAGCCACCAGGCGTCGAAATCATTCCAGCCCAGCTTGGCCAATTGCTCTTCGGCCTGCTGCCTGATCGCTGCGCAACCCAAGGCGCCGGCCAGTCCACCACCGCCCTCGGGCACCGCATGCAGCGTAGGAAATTGCGCTTGCCATGGCACCCAGAATCCCGCTTCGTGCCGCGCGCGGTAGCCGGCGTAACCGAGCCAATGCAACTGCATGCCGAACGTTTGCAAATCCCGCACTGTCGGCGTGTCCTGCGGGTGCCCGCGCAGCAGTCCCACGGTTTTGAATCCCAGCCGCTTGCCCGCCGCCGCCAGCGCGTGCAGGTGATTGGAATGCGCACCGCCAAGGCTGATGATGCCCTCGGCGCCGGCACGCTCGGCGGCTTTGAGATGTTCAACGAGTTTGAACCACTTGTTGCCGCTGATCAGCGGGTCGATGCGGTCCAGGCGCAGGATCGCGACCTCGATGCCGGCGTCTGCCAGCCAGCCTAGACGGAGCGGTTCGAGGGGGGCTTGGGCTAGCCAGTCGGGGGGAGGCAAAAGCATAAATGCCGGCTCTGTCTGCAGAGCCGGCATCTTAACAGCAGTGGCAAAAAACCTGCTGTTTGCAAGCGAACCTGCTCGCGAAGGCGTCGTGTCAGGCGAAATCCTCATAGCTGACGCTCCGCTTTCGCGAGCAGGCTCGCTCCCACAGGTGATGCGGTGCGCTTACAACTCAGCCGCCAGCCGCGAACCCTGATTGATCGCGCGCTTGGCGTCCAGCTCCGCCGCGACATCCGCGCCGCCGATCAAGTGTACGTTCTGCCCGGCTTCAACCAGACCATCGTGCAATTCACGCAACGGATCCTGCCCCGCACAGATCACGATGTTGTCCACCGCCAGCAGTTGCGGCTCACCGCTTTCGCCGATGCGAATGTGCAAGCCTTGGTCATCGATGCTCAGGTATTCGACGCTGTTGAGCATCTGCACCTGCTTGTTCTTCAGACCGGTGCGATGAATCCAGCCGGTGGTTTTGCCCAGACCGTCGCCGACCTTGGTTTTCTTGCGCTGCAACAGGAACACCTCACGGGCCGGCGCATGCGGTGCCGCTTTGATTCCCGCCACACCACCACGGGCCTCCAGTTGCGTGTCGATGCCCCATTCCTTCCAGAACGCCGCGCGATCCAGACTGGTGGCCACGCCTTGATGAACGAGAAATTCCGAGACATCGAAACCGATCCCGCCCGCACCGATCACCGCGACACGCTTGCCGACCGGCTTGCGCTCGAGGATCACATCCAGATAACTCAGGACCTTGGCATTCTCGACGCCCGGAATCGCCGGCACGCGCGGGGCGATACCGGTGGCTAGGATGATCTCGTCGTAACCGCCCTCAACCAACTTGGCCACGTCGACACGGGTGTTCAGGCACACCTCGACATTCGTCGTTTGCAGCTTGCGGTTGAAGTAGCGCAGGGTTTCGAAAAACTCTTCCTTGCCCGGTACGCGCTTGGCGATGTTGAACTGGCCACCGATCTCGCTGGCCGAATCGAACAGCGTCACCTGATGACCGCGCTCGGCGGCCACGGTGGCGGCGGACAAACCGGCAGGGCCGGCACCGACCACGGCGATTTTCTTGATCTGCTGCACAGGCAGGTAATTGAGTTCGGTTTCGTGGCAGGCACGCGGGTTGACCAGGCAACTGGTGAGCTTGCCGCCAAAGGTGTGGTCGAGGCACGCCTGGTTGCAGCCGATGCAGGTGTTGATTTCGTCGGCACGCCCTGCGGCGGCCTTGTTGACGAAGTCCGGATCGGCGAGGAATGGTCGGGCCATGGAGACCATGTCGGCATCGCCTTCAGCAAGAATCTGCTCGGCAATTTCCGGGGTATTGATGCGGTTGGTGGTGATCAGCGGAATACTCACAGAGCCGCGCAACTTGGCCGTGACCTTGCTGAACGCTGCACGCGGAACCTTGGTGGCGATGGTCGGAATCCGCGCTTCGTGCCAGCCGATACCGGTGTTGATGATGGTCGCGCCCGCCTGTTCGATGGCTTTGGCCAGCATGACGATTTCATCCCAGGTGCTGCCACCTTCGACCAGATCGAGCATCGACAGGCGGAAGATGATGATGAAATTCGGCCCGACCGCTTCGCGCACACGACGGACAATTTCTACCGGCAGGCGCATGCGGTTTTCGTAGCTGCCACCCCAGCGGTCGGTGCGGTGATTCGTGTGCGCGGCGAGGAACTGGTTAATGAAGTAACCTTCCGAGCCCATGATCTCGACGCCGTCGTATTCGGCGGTTTGCGCCAATACCGAGCAGGTGACGAAATCGCTGATCTGCTTTTCGATGCCCTCTTCGTCCAGCTCTTTGGGCTTGAACGGGTTGATCGGCGCCTGAATCGCGCTCGGTGCTACTTGTTTCGGGCTGTAGGCGTAACGCCCGGCGTGAAGAATCTGCATGCAGATCTTGCCACCCGCCTCGTGCACCGCGCGGGTGACGATGCGGTGCTTGAGCGCCTCTTCTTCAGTTGTGAGCTTGGCCGCGCCGGAATACACGCCGCCCTCGTCATTCGGGCCGATGCCGCCGGTGACCATCAGGCCGACACCGCCACGGGCACGTTCGGCGAAGTACGCCGCCATGCGCTCGAAGCCGCCCGGCTTTTCTTCAAGGCCAGTGTGCATCGAGCCCATCAGGGTACGGTTGCGCAGCGTGGTGAATCCCAGGTCCAGCGGGGCCAGCAAATGCGGGTAATGAGCGGCGGTCATCGGTAACTCCACAACGAGCGATCACGGAAAAGTTGCGGGAGCTCTGCGTCCCCCGTCAGTCATGTTCGACAGACTAAGAGTCGCACCGCTGTCACTCAATGACCGTAACTGACAAGTTATTGATCCAAATGCGCAGCGCCCCTTGGCAATCAGGGCCATGGGCCCTACCCTAGGCGCCACACTCTGTACCCGGCTGTTGTTGGTTTTCATGCGCAAACTTCTGTATCTGTTTTTCTCCATGGCCCTCGTTGCCGCCCTGACCACCTACGCCATGTGGGCGGCAGACCGGCCGGCGGGACATTACCTGTCGGACCTGCGCATCAAGCTCGCCGTCAATCAGGGCACGCCCGCCGACCGTGGCAATCTGCTCGGCATTCAGCCCGAACTGTTCCCCACCGATTACCAAAGCTCCGCACGCCTGCACCGCAAACTCGCGGCGTATCTGCAGCAGGCCCGCGATCAGGGCTTGCTCAACGAAAAAACCGTGGTGGTGTTGCCCGAGCACGTCGGCACCTGGCTGATGATCAGCGGCGAGAAAGACGAGTTGTATCAGGCGCCAACGCTGGCGGAGGCAATGAACTGGCTGGCGGCGAGCAATCCACTGCTGTTTGCCCGTGCCTGGCTGCGGGCCAAGGGCGAGCAACGTCTGGATGACGCTTATCTGCGGATGAAAGCGAAGGCCATGGCCAAGGATTACCAGGCGCTGTTCGGCGGTCTGGCCAAGGAGTTCCAGGTCACCCTGGTGGCCGGCTCCATCGTGCTGCCGGAGCCAAGCATCCGCGACGGCCGGCTCAAGCCCGGCAGCGGCGCCCTGTTCAACAGCAGCGTGGTATTTGGTCGCGACGGCGTACCGTTGGGCCAGCCGCAGCGGCAGATGCATCCGATCTTTGATCAGCAAGGTGTGATTCAGGCCGAAGACAAACACGCCATACAGGTCGTCGATACCCCGGCCGGACGCCTGGGCATCCTGATCGGCAGTGACAGCTGGTACCCCGCCAACTACCGCACCCTCGATGAGCAAGGCGCGCAACTGGTGGCGGTGCCGGCGCAGGTTATCGGCCAAGGCGCATGGGACAAGCCATGGCGTGGCTACAAGGGTTCGAGCACGCCGGGCTCGGTCAGCCTCAAGCCCGGCGACCTCAGTGAAGGTCAGGCCTGGCACCGACTGACCCTCACCGCACAACCACCGAGCAGCCACGCGATTGCCGGCATGAGTGTGTTCATGCGCGGGCAGTTCTGGGACAAGCCGAGTACCGGCACAAGCTTTCTCAGCAGCAACGGCCAGCAGTTCGCCGATGGCGAGGCCCGTGGTGCGCGCTTGCTGAACGTCTGGCTGTAAACCATGAAGCCGCAGCCGATGCGCCTCGGGGATCTGTCGGTGGGCTTCGTCCACAGTCTGGCCGACGCCGTGCGCAGCCACGACGCCGATCCGCTGCCTCTGCTCGAGCAATACGGCCTCGATGCCGCGCGACTGGCCGAGGCCGGGGCACGCTTGTCGATCCCGCGTTACATGCGCCTGGGCCATGCGGCGATTCAACTGACCGGCGATCCGGCCCTGGGCCTGCGCATGGGCCGGATGATCCGCTTGAATCAGGCTGGGCTGGCCGGCATCACCGCCGCGCAAGCACCCACCGTGCGCGAAGCGGCCCGCTGCCTGACGCGCTTCGAACCGCTATACGGTTCCAACTATCGCGGGCAGTCCAGTTTCCACGAAGACGCCAACGGTGCGTGGCTGCGCTTCTACTCGATCAGCCCGTACAACGCCTATAACCGCTTCGTGGTCGACTCGATCCTCGCCGGCTGGCTGCATCAGTTGTCGAGCCTGTGCGGCGAAACGTTGCGGGCCGAGAGAATCGAAATCGAATTCGAAGCGCCGGATTACCGCGAAGCCTACACAATGCTTGGCGACTGCCCGATCCAGTTCAGCGCCGAACGCAATCAGCTGCGCCTGAGCCTGAACAGCCTTGCCCTGCGCAATCCCGAACATTGCCCGAGCACCTGGCGACATCTGCTGCAATTGTGCGAGCGGGAGCTGGAACAACTGACCCGCACCCGCAGTTTGCGCGAGCGCATCACTCAGTTGCTCGGCCCGTTGCTCAACGGCGGCCGCGAGCCGGATCTTGAGGAAGTCGCGGCACGCCTGAAACTGCCGACCTGGACCCTGCGGCGCAAACTAGCAGAGGAAGGCACGCAATTTCGCGCGATCCTCAATGACACACGCCGCGATTTGGCGATGACCTACATCCGCGACACCGAACTGGCGTTCGGCGAGATCGCCTACCTGCTGGGCTTTGCCTCAGCCGAAGCCTTCCAGCGTGCATTCAAACGCTGGAGCGGGCAGACGCCCGGCGAATCCCGACGAAATTACCGCTCGGGAGCCTGAAGCTCAGAGCTCCGTCGCGTCGTCAGCCGGTTCTGGTTGATCCAGTTCAAAGGCCTGGTATTCGAGCAGTTCTTCCTGATACTCATCCATCGTATAAATCCCCCAACTACTCGCTATGAAAATGGCCTGATCAATCGACCTGTGCCCCGAGCATAAAGTGCCCGTATGAAGGAAAAGTGAAACGCGACCTTCATGAATAAAACGTAGCAGGCGGTTGGGGATTTATCGCGGCGCTGATGTCGCAGGTATGTAACCAGATCTTAAGCCAACCCGAAAACCACTGTGGGAGCGAGCCTGCTCGCGAAGGCGGTATTTCAGTCTGATCATCTGTCGACTGATACACCGCCTTCGCGAGCAGGCTCGCTCCCACAGGGTCTCGCTTGGTTTCTTATTGGCCCGACGCTGGCATCGCCGGAATCGGCTCGGACGGTGGAGGAATATCCGGGTTGGTCGGTGGCGTGATGGTTTCGCTGGCCGGCGCGGGCTCTTCCACGGGCGCTGGCGCCGGCGTAATCGGCGTCGACTCCGCTGGCGGTACCACCGGCTCGGAACTCACTGGTGCGGTTTCAGCCGGGGCTGGTGCAGGTTCTGCAGCCGGCGCTGGCGTTGCTGCCGGTTCCGCTGCAGGCGCCAGAGGAGCAGGTGCAGGCGCGGCTTTTGGTTCTGGCACGCCGAGGTCGGTTTTCGGTTTTTCTTCGATATGCGCCGCTTTCTTCGCATCGGCGGGCAGGAACTGCTCCACCAGTGTGAAGAAACGCTCGTAGAACTTCTGCGCCGTGACCGTCTCACTGGCGACCTTGACCATCGAATCATCCGAGGAGCCGATCGGCATCGACACCGAGCCCAACACACCAACCCCGAGGCTGGCCGAGTTGTTGGTCTTCTTCAACGCATAACGATCCTGCAAGGCGTTGGCGAACACCGTCGCATGATGCCCGGCGCTGCCATCTTCGGCGCAGACCACGTTGAAGCTGATCTCGAGATGGGTCTCGCCGGTCTGCTGGAAGCTCTTGTGACCGCTGACCAGCTTCGGATCACTGCTGGTAATGATGTAGCCCTGACTGAGCAACGCGCGCCGGGCCGCTTCGCAACTGGCGGTGTCGGTTACCGGATAATTGCGCGAAAAGGTGCCGGAGTCATCGAAGTTCTCATGCTCATAGATCGGCTTGTCCTTCGAACAACCGGCCACCGCAGTCAACAAAAGCGCCAGCCCGACAACACGCATGGGAGTGGAAATCAACATTGAACATCCTGAGGGAAAACAGTCCGGGGCGTATTGTGCAACAGATCGCCGCCCCATGGCGCATGGAATAGTGTCAAGAATCGGTTACAACTTTACCGGTCATGGCCATCAGGAAAAAGCCGCGTGGACAAATGATCGATCAACGCGCGCAATTTCGCCGTGGCTTGTCGGCTCGACGGCCACAACACCCTAGCCGCCCGACGTGTTCTAAACGCCAAGGGACGGTGTATATCCAAGAATCAGGTCGGCTGTCAGGCCGCCTTCGCGAGCAGGCTCGCTCCCACAGAAAAGCAAAGCAGCGCAGCTGCCCGCGGCAA
>NZ_RCNZ01000128.1:0-49158 GCF_004307525.1 Pseudomonas sp. Sample_21
CCCAAGACCGCCTGACGCCCCGCCCCGATCTGTTGACCCTCGACTGGTTGTTCGACGAAGGTTCGCTGACCCGCCGCTTGACCCGTTTGTCCGAGGACGGCTTCAGCGTGTCGCCGCTGTTCGAAGGCTGGGACACCTTGCGCGCTGATGAATGCGCGGCACTGGAGCTGGCCGAGGGCAGCGAAGGCTGGGTGCGTGAGGTGTATTTGCGCGGCCACGGCGAGGCCTGGGTGTTTGCCCGCAGCGTTGCCTCGCGGGCGGCCCTGCAAGGTGATGGTTTGCACATGGATGAACTGGGCAGCCGCTCGCTGGGCGAATTGCTGTTTTGCGATCAGGCGTTCCAGCGCCGCGCCATTGAAGTCTGCCGCTACCCCGAACAATGGCTCCCGCCAGCGGTGCAAGCCCCTGAATTGTGGGGCCGGCGTTCGCGTTTCGACCGTGGCGCGCTGAGTGTGCTGGTCGCGGAAATCTTCCTGCCGAGCCTGTGGGACGCCGCCCGCGCCCATCCGGAGAACTGCTGATGTATCAGAGCCTGCTCAAGTCCCTCAACCGTCTGAACCCGCGCGCCTGGGATTTCGTTCAGTTGACGCGCATGGACAAGCCGATTGGCATTTACCTGCTGCTGTGGCCAACGCTGTGGGCGCTGTGGATTGCCGGCAAGGGTTCGCCGTCGCTGGCCAACGTGGTGATTTTTGTTCTTGGCGTAGTGCTGACCCGCGCCGGTGGTTGCGTGATCAACGACTGGGCTGACCGCAAGGTCGACGGCCACGTCAAACGCACCGCGCAACGGCCGCTCGCTGCTGGCCGCATCAGCTCGAAGGAAGCGCTGATGTTCTTTGCCGTGCTGATGGGCATCAGTTTTCTGCTGGTGCTGTGCACCAACGCACCGACGATCTGGCTGTCGCTGGGCGGTCTGGCGCTGGCATTCACGTATCCGTTCATGAAGCGCTACACCTACTACCCGCAAGTGGTGCTGGGGGCGGCGTTTTCCTGGGGCATGCCAATGGCCTTTACCGCTGAGACCGGCGAGTTGCCAGCAGCGGCGTGGTTGCTGTGGATCGCCAATCTGCTGTGGACGGTGGGTTATGACACTTATTACGCAATGACCGATCGCGATGACGACCTGAAGATCGGCGTGAAATCCACGGCGATTCTGTTTGGCGAGGCGGATCGGGTGATCATCCTCAGCTTGCAGGCATTGTCGCTGGCCTGCCTGATTCTGGCCGGGTCGAAGTTCGAGCTGGGGACCTGGTTCCACCTCGGTTTGCTGGTGGCTGCGGGATGTTATGCGTGGGAGTTCTGGTACACGCGCAGCAAGGACCGCATGCGTTGCTTCCAGGCCTTCTTGCACAACCATTGGGCAGGGTTGGCGATCTTTGTCGGGATCGTGCTGGATTACGCACTGCGCTGATGCATGACACCTGTGGGAGCGAGCCTGCTCGCGAAGGCGTCATGTCAGTCACCTCTGCAATAGCTGACACACCGCTTTTCGCGAGCAGGCTCGCTCCCACAGTTTTGTGCGTCGTGGTTACTTGGCCTTGGCGACTTTCCACGCGCCGTCCATTTTGCCGTCGCCGGTCATGTCGCCGGCCTTTTTGTCCATCACGAAGGTGTACAGCGGCATGCCCTGGTAGGCCCACTGCTTGCTGCCATCATCACGAGTGATTACCGTCCAGTCCCCCATCGACTTGTCATTCGCTGTCGCCATTAGCGGCGGCCAGTTTGCCGCGCACTTGTCATTGCACGCGGACTTGCCAGCGGAGTCCTTGGCGAAGGTGTACAGGGTCATGCCCTTGTGGTCGGTGTACATGCCGTCCTTCTCCATCGCCGGATCGGCCGCCATGGCCAGCCCCGGCAATGTCAGGGCGGCGGCCAGCAGCAGGGCTTTGAACGAAGCAGTCATCTGAGTCATGGAAACCTTCTTTTGTGGTTGTCAGGATTCGGACTTAGAGCTTAGTCGAGGATAGGTGCAAATGTTGCCGGCCTGAAATACTGTCACACGACTGCAATAATTCCGTTATCTAATGCGGCGCAAGACAGTTAAATGACAAGAGGATTAAGGCATGGTTGGCAGGAGCATTCTGATCGTCGACGACGAAGCGCCCATTCGCGAAATGATCGCCGTGGCGTTGGAAATGGCCGGCTATGACTGCCTCGAGGCAGAGAACTCGCAGCAGGCTCACGCCATCATTGTCGACCGCAAACCGGACCTGATCCTGCTCGACTGGATGCTGCCCGGCACCTCGGGCATCGAACTGGCCCGGCGCCTCAAGCGTGACGAGCTGACCGGGGACATCCCGATCATCATGCTCACCGCCAAGGGCGAAGAGGACAACAAGATTCAGGGCCTGGAAGTCGGCGCCGACGACTACATCACCAAACCGTTTTCGCCGCGTGAACTGGTCGCCCGCCTCAAGGCTGTGCTGCGCCGCGCCGGACCGACCGATGGCGAAGCGCCGATCGAAGTCGGCGGCCTGCTGCTCGACCCGATCAGCCATCGCGTGACCATCGACGGCAAACCCGCCGAGATGGGCCCGACCGAATACCGCCTGCTGCAATTCTTCATGACCCATCAGGAACGCGCCTACACCCGTGGCCAGTTGCTCGACCAGGTCTGGGGCGGCAACGTCTATGTCGAAGAGCGCACCGTCGACGTGCACATCCGCCGCCTGCGCAAGGCCCTCGGCGACGCTTACGAAAATCTGGTACAAACCGTGCGCGGCACCGGTTATCGGTTCTCCACAAAAGCGTAAAAGCAGCTGCAAGTTTCCAGCTACAAGCGGCAAGTGAAAGCCGATCCGTTTTAGCTTGGAGCTTGCGGCTTGAAACTTGAAGCTGCGGCTAAGGACGCCTCTGTGAATCAAAACTGGCATGGCACCCTGATTCGCCACATGCTGTTGCTGGTCACCGCCTGCCTGGTGATCGGCCTGATCACCGGCTATTACGGCTGGAGCCTCGCGGCGGGTCTGGGACTTTATCTGGCCTGGACGCTCAAGCAATTGCTGCGTCTGCACGAATGGCTGCGCCAGCATCAACCCGACGAAGCACCGCCCGATGGCTATGGTCTGTGGGGCGAGGTGTTCGACAGCATCTATCACCTGCAACGCCGCGACCAACGGGTGCGCGGGCGTCTGCAAGCGGTGATCGACCGGGTGCAGGAATCCACCGCCGCGCTGAAAGACGCGGTCATCATGCTCGACAGCGACGGCAATCTCGAATGGTGGAACCGTGCCGCCGAAACCCTGCTCGGTCTGAAGACTCCGCAGGACAGCGGCCAACCGGTGACCAACCTGGTGCGCCATCCGCGCTTCAAGGAATACTTCGAGCAGGACAGCTTCGCCGAGCCATTGGAAATCCCTTCGCCGACCAACGATCGCGTGCGCATTCAGCTGTACCTGACCCGCTACGGCAACAATGAACACCTGATGCTGGTCCGCGACGTGACGCGCATTCATCAGCTGGAACAGATGCGCAAGGACTTCATCGCCAACGTCTCCCACGAGCTGCGCACACCGCTGACGGTGATCTGCGGCTATCTGGAAACCCTGCTCGACAATGTCGAAGAAGTGAACCCGCGCTGGAGCCGAGCCCTGCAACAGATGCAGCAACAGGGCGGGCGCATGCAGACACTGCTCAACGACCTGTTGCTGCTGGCCAAGCTGGAAGCCACCGACTATCCGTCGGACAACCAGCCAGTGCAGATCGACACATTGCTGCAATCGATTACCAGCGATGCGCAGCAGTTGTCCGGGGCGAAGAACCAGCGCATCAGCCTCGAGGCCAATGCCGGGGTGCTGCTCAAGGGCAGCGAAGCGGAGTTGCGCAGTGCGTTCTCCAATCTGGTGTTCAACGCGGTCAAGTACACCCCGGCCGAGGGCAACATCCGCATTCGCTGGTGGGGCGACGATCAGGGCGCGCACCTGAGCGTGCAGGATTCCGGCATCGGCATCGACAGCAAACATCTGCCGCGCCTGACCGAACGTTTCTACCGCGTCGATTCCAGCCGCAACTCCAACACCGGCGGCACCGGCCTCGGCCTGGCCATCGTCAAGCACGTGCTGCTGCGCCACCGCGCACGCATGGAGATCAGCAGCGTGCCCGGTCACGGCAGCACCTTCACCTGCCATTTCGCCCCGGCCCAGGTGGCCAGCGCACGGGCGATCAGCGCCACCGAGTGATGCCGCCCGGCACACGCCACTAGGCAATCGCACGGTCAGCCGCTACATTGGCTGACTTGTGCCTGCCTTTCAGGCGCTGTTTCTCCCTACTTTCGAATCACACGGAACCCGCAAAACTCCATCATGGACCCTTCCCCTGGCTTGTCCCTCGCTACCATTTTTGCCGACTTCGGCATGATTCTTTTTGCTCTGATCCTGGTTTTGCTCAACGGCTTTTTCGTTGCGGCGGAATTCGCCATGGTCAAACTGCGCTCGACCCGGGTCGAGGCCATCGCTGAACAACACGGCTGGCGCGGACACATCCTGCGCACCGTGCACAGTCAGCTCGATGCCTACCTGTCGGCGTGCCAGCTCGGCATCACCCTCGCCTCCCTTGGCCTGGGCTGGGTCGGTGAGCCGGCGTTCGCGCACATTCTCGAACCGCTGCTGAGCGCGGTCGGCGTCGACTCGCCCGAGATCATCAAAGGCGTGTCGTTCTTCACCGCGTTCTTCATCATTTCGTACCTGCACATCGTGGTCGGCGAGCTGGCGCCCAAGTCGTGGGCGATCCGCAAACCCGAGCTGCTGTCGCTGTGGACGGCGGTGCCGCTGTACCTGTTCTACTGGGCGATGTACCCGGCGATTTACCTGCTCAATGCCAGCGCCAACGCGATTCTGCGTATCGCCGGGCAAGGTGAACCCGGCCCGCACCATGAACACCATTACAGCCGCGAAGAACTGAAACTGATCCTGCACTCCAGCCGTGGCCAGGATCCCAGCGATCAGGGCATGCGCGTGTTGGCTTCGGCGGTGGAAATGGGCGAGCTGGAAGTGGTCGACTGGGCCAATTCCCGCGAAGACCTGATCACCCTGGAATTCAATGCGCCGCTGAAGGAAATCCTGGCGATGTTCCGTCGCCACAAGTTCAGCCGTTATCCGGTGTACGACAGCGAGCGCCAGGAGTTCGTCGGCCTGCTGCACATCAAGGATCTGCTGCTGGAACTGGCCGCGCTGGACCACATTCCCGAGTCGTTCAACCTGGCCGAGCTGACCCGCCCGCTGGAGCGCGTATCGCGGCACATGCCGCTGTCGCAACTGCTGGAGCAGTTCCGCAAAGGTGGCTCGCACTTCGCCGTGGTCGAGGAGGCTGACGGCAACATCATCGGCTACCTGACCATGGAAGACGTGCTGGAAGTGCTGGTCGGCGACATTCAGGACGAACACCGCAAGGCTGAGCGCGGCATCCTCGCCTATCAGCCGGGCAAGTTGCTGGTGCGTGGCGATACGCCGTTGTTCAAGGTCGAGCGTCTGCTCGGCATCGATCTTGATCACATCGAAGCGGAAACCCTCGCCGGGCTCGTTTACGAAACCCTGAAACGGGTGCCGGAAGAGGAAGAAGTGCTGGAAGTCGAAGGCCTGCGCATCATCATCAAGAAGATGAAAGGGCCGAAGATTGTTTTGGCCAAGGTGTTGATGCTGGATTGATGGGAGTTTGGGGGGCTCTTGTGGCGAGGGGATTTATCCCCGTTGGACGGCGCAGCCGTCCCAAAACCATTGAATGCAGTCAGTTAGTACAGAGTTGCAATATTTGGGGCCGCTTCGCGGCCCAACGGGGATAAATCCCCTCGCCACAAAAACCCTCAACACCCTATCGCGCCTACTGCTTGCCCAACGCAAAGTTGGGCAACGCCCCCAGCGGCTGGTTGAACTGATAGGGAATCGACACCAGCCCTTCGCCGGTATTGCGCTGCACCACGAAATGCAGGTGCGGGCCGCTGCTGTTGCCGGTGTTGCCCGACAGCGCCAGCGGGCTGCCGACCTTGACCCGCTGGCCTTCGCGCACGCTCACCGAACCCTGTTTCAAATGCAGGTACACGCCCATGGTGCCGTCGTCGTGCAGCACCCGGACGAAATTGCCGGAGGCATCGGTACCGCGCCCGCTCTGGGAGTTCTCGGTCTTGACTACCACTCCCGCTCGCGCGGCGATGATCGGCGTGCCCACCGGCATGGCGATGTCCATGGCGTAGCGGTTCTTCGGCCCATAGTGGCTGTACTGGCCGTTGGCGCCCTGACTCAGGCGAAACGGCCCGCCACGCCAGGGCAGCGGATAGCGATAGCTCTGCGCGGTGCCTGCGGGGTCGCCCAGCGAATACTGGAACTGCGGCGAATACACCAGCGGCTGGTCACGACTGATCGCCGTCAGCAGCGCCAGCCGCGTGTTGCTGCGCGGTGGCAGCACACGACGGATCGCTCGCGACGGCGCGCCACGCACATTGCTCGTGCCGATGAAGGCCAGGGCAACCTCGACCGGCGCGTACAGATCGTTGCGCGCAAACACTACGTCGACGCCCTTCTGCTTCTTGATGTCCAGGTACACCTGGCGGTCGAGGCGCTCGACCATGCGGTCCTGAAACACGAACACTTTCGCGCCTTTGCTCGGGCGGTCGCTGTACGAGACCACGCCGTTGGCGTCGGTGGATTTGTAGATGGTCATGGCCATCGCCAGCTGGGAAGCCAGGCAGAGACCGCAGAAAAACAGCAGGCGCGCGAGCATGGGCAAAAGTCTGTCGAAGGAAGGCCTGGGAATCAGCCTAGCAGCTGAGACAGACCAGGCTAGTCGACAGATGTTTCAAATTAGCCAGCACACAAAGCAAAAGATCGCAGCCTTCGGCAGCTCCTACATGAGAATGCGTTCCCCTGTAGGAGCTGCCGAAGGCTGCGATCTTTTTGGGCCGCTGCGGTTACGCGCCGGGTACGAAATGCTTCTGCGCAGTGCCCCGGGCGATCAGGCGCGAGATGTAGTCGAGCTTCTGCGCATCCTGGTCGACAAAGCGGAAGGTCAGTTGCAGCCAGTCGCTGTCAGCTTTCTGCTCGTGGGCGACGATGGCGTGCAGGTAACCGTTGAGGCGCGCGATCTCGGCGTTGTCACCCTGCTCCAGATCGAGCACGGCGCTGTCGAGGATCTGCGGCAGGGTTTCGGTGCGCTTCACTACCAGCAGGGCTTCCTTGATGCTCAAGGCCTTGATCACGCATTGCTGAGTACCGCTCGGCAGGCGCAATTGGCCCTGACCACGACCGCCCACCGGCGCCTTGGATGCACCGGGCGCCTGAACTGGCGGGCTGTTGAGCAAACCGCGCGACGGTGCAGCGGCTGGAGCGGGGGCAGCAGCGGCAGGCCTGGCCGCAGCGCCGCCGACCACGGCCGGCTTGCCGCCGGTCAGTGCGCTCAGGGAATCGTTGCCGAATGCCGAATTCAGTTTGGTCGGCGCGCTGTTCATCAAGGTGTCGAGCTTGCCGACCTTGTTCAGTGCCTGCTTGACCTTGGTCAGCAGCTGCTCGTTGGTGAACGGCTTGCTGACGTAACCGGATACGCCGGCCTGAATCGCCTGCACGACGTTTTCCTTGTCACCACGGCTGGTGACCATGACGAACGGCATGGTCTTGAGGTTGTCCTGCTCGCGGCACCAGGTCAGCAGTTCGAGGCCGGACATTTCCGGCATCTCCCAGTCACACAGCACCAGGTCAAAAGCCTCTTTGGCCAGCATGGCCTGGGCCTTTTTGCCGTTGATGGCGTCCTCGGTGCGGATTCCCGGGAAGTAATTACGCAGGCACTTTTTCACCAGGTCACGAATGAACGAAGCATCGTCCACGACCAACACACTGATCTTGCTCATCCAACACCCCTATTAAAATCCCGGCAAGCATAACGCTGGCTGATGGCACATTGCCAAAACTCTTCAGTCACGCCGGGACTTTTCGTTCGCGGGTGCTGCTTTTTAATTCGATCTGCCTTGTGTAAAGCGCAAACAAAAACGCCCGGCCAGAGGGCCGGGCGCTTTTCTCAGGCAATCTTACTTATCGTCAGCTTCGCCCGGAACATTAGCGGTTTCAGTGCTTGTGCCTTCAACTTCTTCCTTCATGCGCTTGAGGCCCATGTGGCGCACGTCGGTGCCGCGCACCAGGTAGATCACCAGTTCGGAGATGTTGCGCGCATGATCGCCGATGCGCTCCAGCGAACGCAGGACCCAGATGATGCTCAACACCCGCGAGATCGAGCGCGGATCTTCCATCATGTAGGTGGCCAGCTCACGCAAGGCGGTTTTGTATTCGCGGTCGATGATCTTGTCGTACTGCGCCACCGACAACGCCAGATCGGCGTCGAAACGGGCGAAGGCGTCCAGCGCATCGCGCACCATGTTGCGTACCTGGTCGCCAATGTGACGGACCTCGACGTAACCACGCGGCGCTTCACCTTCTTCGCACAACTGGATGGCACGACGGGCGATCTTGGTGGCTTCGTCGCCGATACGCTCAAGGTCGATCACCGACTTGGAAATGCTGATGATCAAGCGCAGGTCCGACGCCGCTGGCTGACGACGGGCGAGAATGCGCAGGCATTCTTCGTCGATGTTGCGTTCCATCTGGTTGATCTGGTCGTCGATCTCACGCACCTGCTGAGCCAGGCCGGAATCGGCCTCGATCAGCGCCGTGACCGCGTCGTTGACCTGCTTCTCGACCAGCCCGCCCATGGCAAGGAGGTGGCTGCGCACTTCCTCCAGTTCAGCGTTGAACTGCGCGGAAATGTGATGGGTAAGGCCTTCTTTGGAAATCATTGTTCGCTCCGCGAAAGTTGCAAGCTTCAAGCTGCAAGCTTCAAGCAGTTATGTGTAAGTCCTGATATCGCACCGCATCTTTCTTGCCGCTTGTAGCTTGCGGCTTGCAGCTGCCCCAATCAGCCATAGCGACCGGTGATGTAGTCTTCGGTCTGCTTCTTCGCCGGATTGGTGAACAGGGTATCGGTGTCGCCGAATTCCACCAGTTTGCCCATGTACATGAACGCGGTGTAGTCGGACACCCGTGCCGCCTGTTGCATGTTGTGGGTAACGATGACGATGGTGAACTTGGACTTCAGCTCATAGATCAGCTCTTCGACTTTCAGCGTCGAGATCGGGTCGAGAGCCGAGCACGGTTCGTCGAGCAGCAGCACTTCCGGCTCGACCGCGATGGTGCGCGCGATCACCAGACGCTGTTGCTGACCGCCGGACAGACCGAGGGCCGAGTCGTGCAGACGGTCTTTGACCTCGTCCCACAATGCCGCGCCTTTCAACGCCCATTCAACGGCTTCGTCGAGGATGCGCTTCTTGTTGATGCCCTGGATGCGCAGGCCATAGACCACGTTTTCGTAGATGGTCTTCGGGAACGGGTTGGGTTTCTGGAACACCATGCCGACGCGACGACGCAGCTCGGCAACATCTTCGCCCTTGCGATAGATGTTGTTGCCGTACAGGTTGATCGCGCCCTCGACACGGCAGCCGTCGACCAGATCGTTCATCCGGTTGAAGGTACGCAGCAGCGTCGACTTACCGCAGCCCGACGGGCCGATGAACGCGGTCACGCGCTGTTTCGGGATGTTCATGCTGACGTCGAACAGTGCCTGTTTCTCGCCGTAGTACAGGCTCAGGCCCGGCACTTCGATGGCAACGGTTTCCTGCGCCAGGTCCAGGCTCTGCTTGTCGCGGCCCAGGGCAGACATGTTGATGCCGTGGCTGTGTGTTTCGTGCTGCATGGGGTTCTCACTCCGTTCGTAGCTGCAAGCTTCTGGCTGCAAGCTGCAAGTTTGAGCAAAAGCGGCTTGTAGCTTGCCGCTTGTGGCTAATGGCTTTAGCTATCCAGTGCTTTGTATTTTTCGCGCAGGTGGTTGCGGATATACACCGCCGACAGGTTCAGCGTCGCGATCACCAGCACCAGCAGCAGCGCGGTGGCGTACACCAGCGGGCGGGCTGCTTCGACGTTGGGGCTCTGGAAGCCGACGTCATAGATGTGGAAGCCCAGGTGCATGATCTTCTGGTCCAGGTGCAGGTACGGGTAGTTGCCGTCCACCGGCAGCGACGGCGCCAGTTTCACCACACCCACCAGCATCAGCGGCGCCACTTCACCGGCGGCGCGGGCCACGGCGAGGATCATCCCGGTCATCATGGCCGGGCTGGCCATCGGGATAACGATTTTCCACAGCGTTTCCGCTTTGGTCGCACCGAGGGCCAGCGAACCTTCACGCACGGTACGCGGAATCCGTGCCAGACCTTCTTCGGTCGCCACGATCACCACCGGCACAGCCAGCAGCGCCAGAGTCAGCGAAGCCCAGAGCAGGCCCGGCGTACCGAACGTCGGCGCCGGCAGAGCTTCAGGGAAGAACAAGCGGTCGACCGAGCCACCCAGCACGTAAACGAAGAAGCCCAGACCGAACACGCCGTAAACGATCGCCGGTACGCCAGCGAGGTTGTTCACCGCAATGCGAATCACACGGGTCAGGGTGTTCTGCTTGGCGTATTCGCGCAGGTACACCGCTGCCAGCACGCCGAACGGTGTAACGATCATCGCCATGATCAGGGTCATCATCACGGTGCCGAAGATCGCCGGGAAGATCCCGCCCTCGGTGTTCGCTTCACGCGGGTCGTCGGAGAGGAATTCCCAGATCTTGCTGAAGTAGAAACCAACCTTGGTCAAGGTGCTCATGCCGTTTGGCTGGTAGGCATGCACGACTTTGCCCAGACCGATTTCGATTTCCTTGCCGTTGGCGTCACGGGCGGTCAAGGCGTCGCGGTTGAACTGAGCATGCAAATCAGACAGACGTGCTTCGATGTCCTTGTAGCGCGCGTCCAGCTCGGCGCGCTCGGATTCCATGTCCGCTTGTGCGGTGGCGTCGAGCTTGCCTTCCAGCTCGAGCTTGCGCCCATGCAGTCGGATGCGTTCAAGACCGGCGTTAATTGCGCCGATGTCGGTTTTTTCCAGCGTCTTCAGTTGAGCCGCGAGATCGTTCACCCGATCGATGCGCGCTTGCAGTTCAGGCCATGCGGCCTCGCCCTCGGCGATGACCTTGCCATCCTGTTTGACGTTGACCAGATAGCCGTAGAAGTTGCCCCACTCGCGACGCTCGATCGCCATCAATTCTGGCGGTGTGGTCTGCTTGGTCAGCCACTCGCCGACGATCCAGGTGAAGTCGTTGCCGTTCAGGTCACGGTTGCCGACCTTGATCAGCTCGCGGGTCATGAATTCCGGACCTTCGTCCGGCACCGGCAGACCGGCGCTCTTCAGACGTGCGCGCGGCACTTCTTCTTTCTGCACCACTTCGCCGATCACTAGGTGATTGGCCTGGCCCGGTACGTCGTAGTGAGCGTGGATCAGGTCCGCCGGCCAGAAGTGACCGAGACCGCGCACGGCAATCACCGCCAACAGGCCAATGGTCATGATGACCGCGATGGACACCGCGCCACCGCTGATCCAGACGCCCGGGGCGCCGCTCTTGAACCATCCTTTCAGGGAGTTCTGTTTCACAGACTTCTACCTTTGCTTAAAGCGACGAGTATTTCTTGCGCAGACGCTGACGAATCAGTTCTGCCAGGGTGTTCATGACGAAGGTGAACAGCAGCAGCACCAGCGCCGAGAGGAACAGCACGCGGTAGTGGCTGCCACCGACCTCCGACTCGGGCATTTCCACCGCGACGTTGGCGGCCAGGGTGCGCAGGCCTTCGAACAGGTTCATCTCCATCACCGGGGTGTTGCCGGTGGCCATCAGCACGATCATGGTTTCGCCGACCGCACGGCCCATGCCGATCATCAGCGCCGAAAAAATCCCCGGGCTGGCGGTCAGGATCACCACGCGGGTCATGGTCTGCCATGGCGTGGCACCCAGGGCCAGGGAACCCAGGGTCAGGCCGCGCGGCACGCTGAACACGGCGTCTTCGGCGATCGAGTAGATGTTCGGGATCACCGCGAACCCCATGGCCAGACCGACCACCAGAGCGTTGCGCTGGTCGTAGGTGATGCCCAGGTCGTGGGAGATCCACATGCGCATGTCGCCACCGAAGAACCAGTTCTCCATGAACGGACTCATGTACAGCGACAGCCAGCCCACAAACAGGATCACCGGAATCAGCAGCGCACTTTCCCAACCGTCCGGGACTTTCAGGCGGATCGATTCAGGCAGGCGGCTGAAGGTGAAGCCGGCGACCAGAATGCCGATCGGCAGCAACATCAGCAGGCTGAAGATGCCCGGCAGATGCCCTTCTACATATGGAGCCAAGAACAGACCGGCGAAGAAACCGAGGATCACCGTCGGCATCGCTTCCATCAGCTCGATCACCGGTTTGACCTTGCGGCGCATGCCCGGGGCCATGAAGTACGCGGTGTAGATCGCCGCAGCGACGGCCAGTGGCGCGGCCAGCAGCATGGCGTAGAACGCGGCCTTCAGAGTGCCGAAGGTCAGCGGCGAGAGGCTCAGTTTCGGTTCGAAATCGGTGTTGGCGGCGGTCGACTGCCAGACGTACTTAGGCTCGTCGTAGTTCTCGTACCAGACCTTGCTCCACAGCGCGCTCCACGATACTTCCGGGTGAGGATTGTCGAGCAGCAACGGCTGCAGCTTGCCGCCGGCTTCGACGATCACTCGGTTGGCGCGCGGCGACAGACCGAACAGGCCCTGGCCTTCAACCACCTGATCGACCAGCAACGTGCGGTGTGCAGTACTGTGGAACACGCCGAGCTTGCCGCTGGCATCAAGGGCGAGGAAGCCTTTGCGGCGCTCTTCGGCAGCGATTTCAACGATCGGCGTGGTGCCCATCTGGAAGGTGCGGATCTGCTTCAGACGCTGCTCGCCATCGGTATCGCGGGCCATGAACCACTGGGCCAGACCGCCCTTGGAATCGCCGACGATCAGCGAGATACCGCCGACCAGCTGCGCGGTGGCGGTGACTTGGGCGTCGGCATTTTCCAGCAGTTTGTAGCGCCCGTTGAGGCTCTTGTCGCGCAGGCTGAACACGTCGGCCTGAGCTCGCCCGTTGACCACGTAAAGCCACTGCTGGCGCGGGTCGACGAAGATGTTTTTCACCGGCTCGGTCATCTGCGGCAGATCGATGCGCGTCTGCTCGTTGGTGACTTCGCCGGTCATCATGTTTTCTTCGCTGGTCAGCGAAAGCACGTTGAGTTGCGACCCAGTAGAGCCGACCAGCATCAGCGTCGAGTCGGTGGCGTTGAGGCTGACATGCTCCAGCGCGCCGCCGCTTTCGTTCAGCGCGATCGGTGCCTCGCCATAGGGATATTCGATGGCCGGGCTGATGGTTTTCTTGCCATCGGGGTAGCTGACTTTATAGGTATGACGGAACACCAGCGCCTGACCATTGGACAGCCCCACGGCCACCAGCGGATGACCCGGCTGGTCTTCGCCAATAGACGTCACGGTAGCGCCCGCAGGCAGCGGCAGATCGACACGCCTCAATTCAGCGCCACTGTCGAGATCGAAGAACAGCGCCTGGCCCTTGTCGGATACACGCATGGCCACCTGATTCTGCTCTTCGAGCGAGATCATCAGCGGCTTGCCCGCGTCCTGCATCCAGGCCGGGGTGATCGAGTCTTTCGCGGTCAGGTCGGCACCTTGAAACAACGGCGCTACAACGTAAGCGAGGAAGAAGAAGATCAGGGTGATGGCCGCGAGCACCGCCAGGCCGCCGACGAGGACGTACCAACGGGTGAAGCGATCCTTGAGCGCGCGGATGCGGCGCTTGCGTTGCAGTTCAGGCGTATTGAAATCAATGCGCTTGGGAGGGGAAGACGTAGTCATTGGGGAATTGGCCAGATCATTCATGCGCACACCCTAGCGATCCTGTATGACAGAAAGATGACAGTGCAGTGACGCAGCAAATCCGCCAGCCGGAAGTCCGGCAGCGGAGTCGAAAATTTGGTGGTTGCAGGAGCGCTTCTGCTCGCCAAGGCGTCGGGTCAGTCACATCGATGCTGCATGTGACCACCCCTTCGCGAGCAGGCTCGCTCCCACAGGAGTCCGGCTTCAGGCCGGCCTCAGGGTGTTACTTCTTGGCGACAGCGCCGCCTTCCTGCAGACCGAGGTCAGCCAGTGCCTTGGCGGCAACCTTGGCTGGCAGCGGGATGTAGCCGTCTTTCACTACCACTTCCTGGCCCTGCTTCGACAGCACCAGTTTCACGAACTCGGCTTCCAGCGGGGCCAGAGGCTTGTTCGGGGCTTTGTTGACGTAAACGTAGAGGAAGCGCGACAGCGGATACTTGCCGTTCAGGGCGTTTTCTTCGGTGTCTTCGATGAACTCGCCGCCTTCTTTCTTGGCCAGGGCGACGGTTTTCACGCTGGCGGTCTTGTAGCCGATGCCCGAGTAGCCGACGCCGTTAAGCGAGCTGCTGATCGACTGCACCACCGACGCCGAACCTGGTTGTTCGTTGACGTTCGGCTTGTAGTCGCCTTTGCACAGGGCTTCTTCCTTGAAGTAGCCGTAGGTGCCGGACACCGAGTTACGGCCGAACAGCTGGACTGGCTTGTTGGCCAGGTCACCGGTTACGCCCAGGTCGCCCCAGGTCTTGACGTCAGCTTTGGCACCGCACAGACGCGTCGAGGAGAAGATCGCATCGACCTGAGCCATGGTCAGGTGCTTGATCGGGTTGTCCTTGTGCACGAACACCGCCAGGGCATCCACGGCAACCGGGATTGCCGTCGGCTTGTAGCCGTACTTCTGTTCGAAAGCCTGCAGCTCGTTGTCTTTCATCTTGCGGCTCATCGGGCCCAGGTTGGCGGTGCCTTCGGTGAGTGCAGGTGGCGCGGTGGAAGAACCGGCAGCCTGAATCTGGATGTTGACGTTCGGGTATTCTTTTTTGTAGTTCTCAGCCCACAGGGTCATGAGGTTGGCCAGGGTATCGGAACCGACGCTGGACAGGTTGCCCGACACACCAGTGGTCTTGGTGTAGCTCGGGATAGCAGGGTCAACAGCGGCGAACGCGTTGGCAGTCGCAACGCCAGCAGCGACAAAAGTCATTGCCGCCATCAAACGCTTCAGTTTCATGCCTTACTCCTAGCAGATAGGGTGTGTTAAGTCGGGGCCAAGTATCAGCAGGCCATGTGAACACTCTATGGCTGAAATATGACAATTGGATGAAAGGCCAGCATCGGGTTTTGCTGGATGATTTGTGGCGTCCCCATTCGCGAGCAGGCTCGCTCCCACAATTGAAATGCATTCCAACTGTGGGAGCGAGCCTGCTCGCGAAGTGGCCGGTATTGGTGGAGTAGACCCTGGGCTTTAGCGCCCCTTCTTCCACAGCCACGCACCTACCACAATCCCCATCCCGCACAGCACTGCCACATAGTAGGCAGGCCCCATCGCGCTTTCTTTCAGCAGCAGGCTCACCACCATCGGCGTCAAGCCACCGAAGATCGCGTACGCGACGTTGTACGAGAACGACAAGCCACTGAAGCGAACCACCGGCGGGAACGCCTTCACCATCACGTACGGCACCGCGCCGATGGTGCCGACCAGCAAACCGGTCAATGCGTACAGCGGGAACAGCCAGTCCGGGTGGTCGGCGAGGCTGTGGTAGAAGGTCCAGGAGCTGATCAGCAGGCCCAGGCAGCCAAAGACGAAGACGCGACCGGCGCCGAAGCGATCGGCCAGCGCGCCGGCGCCAATGCAGCCGAGGCTGAGGAAGACGATGGCCAGGCTGTTGGCTTGCAGCGCCGTGGTCGGCGAAAAGTGGTAGACCGTTTGCAGCACGGTCGGGGTCATCAGGATCACTACGACGACGCCGGCCGACAGCAGCCAGGTCAGCAGCATCGAAATGGCGATGGCGCCGCGATGATCCCGCAGCACCGCGCGCAACGGCACTTCTTCGGCCAGTGCCTTGCGCAATTGCAGTTCGGCGAACACCGGTGTCTCGTGCAGCCAGCGGCGCAGATACACCGAGAACAGGCCGAACACGCCGCCGAGCAGGAACGGGATCCGCCAGGCGTAATCCGACACTTCGGCTGGCGTATAAATGCTGTTGATCGCCGTGGCGACCAGCGAGCCGAGGAGGATGCCGGCAGTCAGGCCACTGGTGAGCGTGCCGCAGGCATAACCGATGTGCTTTTGCGGTACGTGTTCGGAAACGAAGACCCACGCCCCCGGCACTTCGCCGCCAATCGCCGCGCCCTGGATCACCCGCATCAGCAGCAACAGGATCGGCGCCCAGATGCCGATCTGCGCGTAGGTCGGCAGCAGGCCCATGATCAGCGTCGGCACGGCCATCATGAAAATGCTCAGGGTGAACATCTTCTTGCGCCCCAGCAGGTCACCGAAGTGCGCCATGACGATGCCGCCCAAAGGGCGCGCCAGATAGCCGGCAGCAAAGATGCCGAACGTCTGCATCAACCGCAGCCACTCGGGCATGTCGGCCGGGAAGAACAGCTTGCCGACGACGGTGGCGAAGAAGACGAAGATGATGAAATCGTAGAACTCCAGCGCCCCGCCGAGGGCGGACAGCGACAGAGTCTTGTAGTCATTGCGGGTCAACGGTCGTGCGGGTTGCTCGGGCTGCGCGAGGCTCGAAGGCGCTGTGGTCATGGCAAGGGCTTCTCTTATAGTCGAATCTGTCGCCACAACAACGCTGGCGGTGGCTCGGACAGGTTCGGCACCATAGCAAATTGTTCGAAAAAGCACATAGAGGCGCGTAATTGACGGTCGAAATCAGAACCGGGTGGTCGTCGCGGGGTCTATCGACCGATATACTCGCCACCTGCGCAGGATTTGTAAGAGGTTGCTGTGCGAAAACGTTGTTGGCCCGTCCTTTGCTCGGGATTTAGCCTTTTTCGCAGAGTTTCCCTTTAGGCGCCTGATGGAAAACGTGACGAACGCAGTGTGTTCGGTGTTGAATCGTTTTTCTTGAAGACGGCTACCACCCGCAATACCCACGAAGAGTCACGGGTCAGAGGCCCCTCGGCATGATAGAGCTCGAACAAGAAGATCCGATCCCACAGGGCGACCTCGCCCTGCAAATCACCGCACTCCCGCGCGAAACCAACGGCTTTGGCGATATTTTCGGCGGCTGGCTGGTCGCGCAGATGGATCTGGCCGGCACTGCCATGGCCAGCCGGGTGGCCGGTGGCCGCGTTGCCACTGTCGCCATCGACCGCATGGCGTTTCTCGTCCCGGTCGCCGTCGGCGCGCAGTTGTCCTTTTATACCCAGACCCTGGAAATCGGCCGCAGCTCGATCCAGATGATGGTCGAAGTGTGGAGCGATGACCCACTCTCCAGCGAATGGCGCAAGGTCACCGAAGCGGTTTTCGTTTTCGTCGCCATCGACGGCAGCGGTCGCACCCGTTCGGTGCCGCCACGCGCGCGTTAAACCTCGCGGCCGTTTTGCGGTCGATAGTCGTCCCCAGTGTCTGATCGAGAGTTGCCCATGAACACGCCCAACGTTGAAGCCGTGAAACAGGATGAACTGAACTGCTGGCGCATCCGCCACGGCAAGGCCGAAGTGCTGGTGGCCCAGCAAGGCGCGCACATCCTCAGTTATCAGATCGACGGCCAGCCGCCGATCATCTGGCTCAACGACAAGGCCGAGTTCAAGACCGGCAAAAGCATCCGCGCCGGCGTGCCGGTGTGCTGGCCGTGGTTCGGCAAATTCGAACGCAATCCGAGCAGCGTGCAGGCCATGTACACCGGCGAGCAGCCGGCCCCCGCGCACGGTCTGGTGCGGGCGATGGACTGGGAGTTGGGCAACATCGAATCAGAAGCTGACGGCATCAAGGTCGAATTCAAGCTGCCCTACCCGGAAGGTGGCCTGCCGGGCTGGCCCCACGAGGTCGATCTGACCCTGACCCTGCATCTGGCGGATCAACTGCATTACAGCCTGACCAGCCATAACCGGGGTACTGACAGCGTCACGCTGAGTCAGGCGCTGCACACCTATTTCGCCGTGAGTGACGTGCGTAATGTGCATGTCGACGGCGTGGCCGGGCTGAATTACATCGAGACCCTGGACGACTGGAACACGGCCAGCCAGAGCGGCGATCTGCATTTCGCCGGCGAGACCGACCGCATCTACCTCGACGTTCCGCCGCAATTGAGCATCATTGATCCGACCTGGGAACGACGCATCGTGCTGACCTCCACCGGCTCGCGCACGGCGGTGATCTGGAACCCATGGATCGACCGCGCCGCCGCCCTGCCGGACATGGACAACGATGGCTGGCAGCGCATGCTGTGCATCGAAACGGCGAATGTGATGGATGATCTGGTGACCCTGGCGCCGGGGGCGAGCCATACCATGGGTGTCAGCGTGGCCAGCAAACCGCTCTAAGCAACACCCGATAAAACTGTGGGAGCGAGCTTGCTCGCGAAAGCGTCGTATCAGTCAACATCAATGTGACTGAGAGACAGCATTCGCGAGCAAGCTCGCTCCCACAGTTGTTTTGTATCGGTCCTACAGATCAGCCTCCTGCACCACCCGCACCTTCTCCGCCTCCAGCGCATACGCCGCATCAGCGAGGTCATTGCTGACCTTCTCGATTTTCAGCGTGCCGGTCACCCACAGCGGAGTGTAGATATCGTCCAGCTTCAAACCCTTCGGATATCGCACCAGCACCAGTTGATTGGGCGGCGGTGGCGGTACGTGGATGCAGGCGCCCGGATACGGCACGAGGAAGAACAACGTGCTGCGGCCCTTGGCATCGGACTCCAGCGGCACCGGGTAACCACCGATGCGGATGTGTTTGTCATTCATCGACGCCACGGTTTTCGTCGAATACATCACCGCCGGCAGACCTTTGGCCTGCTTCATCCCGCCCTTCTCGGTGAAGGTGCCGGTGGCTTCGGGGGAGTTGTGGTCGATTTCCGGCATGGCCTCGAGGGCCTTTTGATCCGACTTGGGCATCAGTTCCAGCCAGTCGGTTTCCGGCAGTTCGCCGGCGTGGGCGAGACTGCTGCCCAGCAAGAGGAGAGTCAACAGAAGACGGCGCATGAAGGTGCTCGGCAGGCAAAGGAATGGACGGTGAGTCGCCGCGCATTCTAGCCCTCCCGGCCGTGATGGCCGAGAGGGCTTTGTCGCTTTCGATCAGTTCTTTTTGATCAGACCGTAGATCACCAGCAACACGACAGCGCCGACCAGTGCGCCGAGGAAACCCGCGCCCTCGCCCGCCTGATAGATGCCCAGAGCCTGGCCGCCGTAGGTGGCCGCCAGCGAACCGCCGATACCGAGCAGGATGGTCATGATCCAGCCCATGCTGTCATCGCCCGGTTTCAGGAACCGAGCCAGCAGGCCGACGATCAAGCCGATAAAGATGGTTCCGATAATTCCCATGGCATTTCCCTCTGATTTGGTAGATATGCCAAAGCCTAGACAGACTTTGGCATCCTGCCATGAGAGAACGGCGGCCCCTGAATGGTTCCGCCGCTGGCACATGAAACTGGTTTACTCGGCGATCAGCGCTTGGACCTTGATGATCTGCGCTTGCAGCGTGGCCATGTCGGCGCAGCGCAGGTTGGCATGGCCGACCTTGCGTCCGGCCTTGAAAGCTTTGCCGTAGTGATGCAAATGGCAGTCTTCGATGGCGATGACTTTTTCCACCGGCGGCACTACGCCGATGAAGTTGAGCATCGCGCTCTCACCGACCTTGGCGGTCGAACCCAGCGGCAGGCCGGCGACGGCACGCAGGTGGTTTTCGAACTGGCTGCACTCGGCACCTTCGGTGGTCCAGTGCCCGGAGTTGTGCACGCGCGGGGCGATTTCGTTGGCTTTCAGGCCACCGTCGACTTCGAAGAACTCGAAAGCCATCACGCCGACGTAGTCGAGGTGCTTGAGCACACGGCTGGAATAATCTTCGGCCAGCGCCTGCAACGGGTGATCGGTGCTGGCTACCGACAGCTTGAGGATGCCGCTGTCGTGGGTGTTGTGCACCAGTGGATAGAACTTCGTTTCACCATCGCGGGCACGCACGGCGATCAGCGACACTTCGCCGGTGAATGGCACGAAGCCCTCCAGCAGGCAGGCAACGCTGCCCAGTTCGGCGAACGTACCGGCAACATCTTCCGGCTTGCGCAGGACTTTCTGGCCCTTGCCGTCATAACCCAGGGTGCGGGTTTTCAGCACGGCCGGCAGACCGATCGAAGCGACGGCGGCGTCCAGGTCGGCTTGCGACTGGATGTCGGCGAAGGCCGGGGTCGGAATGCCGAGGTCCTTGAACATGCTCTTTTCAAACCAGCGATCACGGGCGATGCGCAGGGCTTCGGCGCTCGGGTAGACCGGCACGAATTGCGAAAGAAACGCCACGGTTTCAGCCGGGACGCTTTCGAATTCAAAGGTCACCAGATCGACTTCATCGGCCAGTTGGCGCAGATGATCCTGATCGCCGTAATCGGCCCGCAGGTGTTCGCCCAGCGCGGCCGCACAGGCGTCCGGCGCAGGGTCGAGAAAAGCGAAGTTCATCCCCAGCGGAGTCCCCGCCAGGGCCAACATGCGACCCAACTGGCCGCCACCGATTACACCGATCTTCATCTCAACAACCTCAGGCAATACGTGGGTCTGGATTGTCCAGGACGCTGTCTGTCTGCTCGGCACGGAAGGTTTTCAGTACCGCATGAAATTGCGGGTGCTTGGCGCCGAGGATGCTCGCCGAGAGCAGGGCGGCGTTGATTGCGCCGGCCTTGCCGATGGCCAGGGTGGCGACCGGAATGCCCGCCGGCATCTGCACGATCGACAGCAGCGAATCGACGCCCGAGAGCATGGCCGACTGCACCGGCACGCCCAGCACCGGCAGGTGGGTCTTGGCCGCACACATGCCTGGCAGGTGGGCGGCGCCACCGGCACCGGCGATGATCACCTCGATGCCGCGGCTTTCAGCCTCTTCGGCGTACTGGAACAGCAGATCCGGGGTGCGGTGGGCGGAAACCACCTTGACCTCGTACGGGATGCCGAGCTTTTCCAGCATATCGGCGGTGTGGCTAAGGGTGGACCAATCGGACTTGGAGCCCATGATCACGCCAACCAGTGCACTCATCGTCGCGCCTCTTCTCTCTGGAGCGCCCGCAGGCGCGTCATAAAACAACAAGCCACGCAGGTTGCGTGGCTTGATTGTACGAAAAATGGCCGGACGTGCCGGCCGAAGGCCGCGCAGTATACCGCAAAGAAAGCAATAAACAGCCCCTGAAACGACCATCTGTCAAATGAGCGAAACGCCCGGTTTTATTGACCTTGAGGTCAGCGAAAGAACAGCGCAAAAATCCCCCTGTGGGAGCGAGCCTGCTCGCGAAAGCGTTGTGTCAGACGATACCTCAGGGCCTGACACTGCGCATTCGCGAGCAGGCTCGCTCCCACATTCGATCTTCATCAGCTTCAAGCGCTTTGTGCGGCGCCGCCTTCAAGCTTGCGCCACAGCAACCGCACGTTGGCCTTGCGCACCAGGGCGCAGCGGTACAGGCGGATCTCCAGCGGCACATGCCATTGCGGGCCGCCGCACACCACCAGTTCACCGCGGGCCAGTTCGGCGCGC
Organism: Pseudomonas sp. Sample_21; assembly: GCF_004307525.1. Taxonomy (NCBI): domain Bacteria; kingdom Pseudomonadati; phylum Pseudomonadota; class Gammaproteobacteria; order Pseudomonadales; family Pseudomonadaceae; genus Pseudomonas; species Pseudomonas sp. Sample_21. The sequence goes on from NZ_RCNZ01000128.1 coordinate 21,470, forward strand.
ACGCTCAGTTGCGGCACCCAGGCAATGCCGAGGCCTTCCAGCGCCATGCTTTTCAGGCTGTCGGCCATGGCGGTTTCGTAGATCGTGGTGAAGCGCAACTGGCGCTGGCGCAACAATCCATTCACCGAACGCCCAAGAAACGCACCGGCGCTGTACGCCAGCAACGGCACGCTCGCCTCGCCTTCCAGATCGAACAGCGGTTTGCCATCCAGATCTGCCGCGCACACCGGCAGCATTTCGGTCTGGCCCAAATGCAGCGACGGGAAGATTTCCGGGTCCATCTGCATCGCCGAATCCGGGTCGTAGAACGCCAGCATCAGATCGCAGCCACCTTCACGCAAAGCGTGCACGGCGTCGCCAACGTTGGTCGCCACCAGCCGCGTGGCGATGTTCAGCCCTTCGTTGCGCAACTGGGCGATCCAGCGCGGGAAAAAGCCCAGCGCCAGCGAGTGTGCCGCCGCCACCTGCATCACCTCGCCCTGCCCGCCTTCCAGATGATGCAGATGGCGCAGCACTTCGCCGAGCTGTTCGACCACGGTGCGCGCGGTCACCAGAAACAACTGCCCCGCCGCCGTCAGTTCGACCGGCGTGCGCGAGCGATTGACCAGGGTCAGCCCCAGCGCGGCTTCGAGGCTGCGGATCCGCCGACTGAACGCCGGCTGGGTCACGAAGCGCCGTTCGGCCGCCTGCGAGAAACTGCGGGTGGCGGCCAGGGCACTGAAGTCCTCGAGCCATTTGCTTTCCAGATTCATCACGTCCTCCCGGACACGCACCAAAACAGGTCACACGTCTGCCGCACAGGCGGCGTCACATGGGCATTATGCCGAATGTGCATAGGGCAGTGCTGAACAGCATTGGCCCAAAAATCCCCACAAGCCTAGCATTCGCAGCGTTCCGGCACAGACCGGGTCCTTATCGAGATGATTTCTATCATGTCCTCCGCTGCATCTTTCCGCACAGAAACCGACCTGCTTGGCGCCCTCGAAGTACCGGCCCATGCGTACTACGGCATCCAGACCCTGCGAGCGGTGAACAACTTCCGCCTCTCGGGCGTTCCGATTTCGCATTACCCGAAACTGGTTGTGGGCCTGGCGATGGTCAAACAGGCCGCCGCCGACGCCAACCGCGAGCTGGGTCACCTGAGCGAAGCCAAGCACGCTGCCATCAGCGAAGCCTGTGCGCGATTGATCCGCGGCGATTACCACGAAGAGTTCGTGGTCGACATGATTCAAGGTGGCGCCGGCACCTCTACCAACATGAACGCCAACGAAGTGATCGCCAACATTGCTCTGGAAGCGATGGGTCACGAGAAAGGCGAATACCAGTACCTGCACCCGAACGACGACGTGAACATGGCGCAGTCGACCAACGACGCCTACCCGACGGCGATCCGTCTGGGTCTGCTGCTGGGTCACGACGCGCTGCTGGCCAGCCTCGACAGCCTGATTCAGGCGTTCGCGGCCAAGGGCAAAGAGTTCGACCACGTCCTGAAAATGGGCCGTACCCAGCTGCAAGACGCCGTGCCGATGACCCTCGGCCAAGAATTCCGCGCGTTCGCCACCACCATGGGCGAAGACCTCGCGCGTCTGAAGACGCTGGCCCCGGAACTGCTGACCGAAGTCAACCTCGGCGGCACCGCGATCGGCACCGGCATCAACGCCGACCCGCGTTATCAGGCACTGGCTGTTCAACGTCTGGCTTTGATCAGCGGGCAACCGCTGGTACCGGCTGCCGACCTGATCGAAGCGACCTCCGACATGGGCGCCTTCGTGCTGTTCTCCGGCATGCTCAAGCGCACCGCGGTCAAGCTGTCGAAGATCTGCAACGACCTGCGCCTGCTGTCCAGCGGCCCACGCACCGGCATCAATGAAATCAACCTGCCGGCGCGTCAGCCAGGCAGCTCGATCATGCCCGGCAAGGTCAACCCGGTGATCCCGGAAGCCGTGAACCAGGTCGCGTTCCAGGTCATCGGTAACGACTTGGCGCTGACCATGGCAGCCGAAGGCGGCCAGCTGCAACTGAACGTGATGGAGCCGCTGATCGCTTTCAAGATCCTCGATTCGATCCGCCTGCTGCAACGCGCCATGGACATGCTGCGCGAGCACTGCATCGTCGGCATCACCGCCAACGAAGCGCGCTGCCGCGAACTGGTCGAGCATTCGATCGGTCTGGTCACCGCACTGAACCCGTACATCGGCTACAAAAACGCCACCCGCATCGCCCGTATCGCCCTTGAAAGCGGCCGCGGCGTGCTGGAACTGGTGCGCGAAGAAGGTCTGCTCGACGAAGCCATGCTCGCCGACATCCTGCGCCCGGAAAACATGATTGCCCCGCGTCTGGTTCCGCTCAAAGCCTGAGCCGACGCGAACTTGTAGCACCGCTCACCAGGTCGAGGGACTAGACACCTCTCACCTTTTGAGGGCTTGGGGATTTTGTCCCCGAGCCCTTTTTTTTAACTGTTTGATCCTGAAACCCGAACGTAGAGGACTGAACAATATGCAGGTGAGCCCTTGTGGCGAGGGGATTTATCCCCGCTGGGCTGCGAAGCGGCCCCGATACCAACAATAAGGATGTACCAGAAACACCGCGTGCAATGGTTTACGACTGCTTCGCAGCCGAACGGGGATAAATCCCCTCGCCACAAACGCCAAGTGTTTCAAAGCTTCGTTTCGTCGCTTGCACCACTACCGTGCAGACGGGCGCGCCACTGATCGGTATAGTGCCGCCCCTCTTCGCGTGAGCGGTCGTCGGTAACGAGGCCATAACCCATGCGAAACCCGAACTAATAACAAAACCCGCGATATGGATCCGGTACGAAACCTTCGCCTCACCCGTCGTGCCGCGTGCATGCCGGTGTAACACGATGTTTCTCCGATCCAGCATTTGCACCCACAAAAAACAGCGAGGATAAATCCATGCTCGAAGTCATCAACGACTTCCTCTCAGGGAAAGTACTGATCGTGCTCATTGTCGGGCTCGGTAGCTACTTCACGATTCGCTCGCGTTTCGTTCAACTGCGTCATTTCTTCCACATGTTCGCGGTGTTCCGCGACAGCCTCAAAGGCAGCGCCGGGCAACTCAGCTCGTTCCAGGCCTTGATGCTCAGCCTCGCCGGCCGCGTCGGTGCAGGCAACATTGCCGGTGTCGGCATCGCCGTGACCCTCGGTGGTCCGGGTGCGGTGTTCTGGATGTGGGTGACCGCACTGGTCGGTATGTCCAGCAGCTTCTTCGAGTGCACCCTGGCCCAGGTCTACAAGCGCGCCGATGGGGACGGCCTGTACCGTGGTGGCCCGGCGTATTACATCCAGCACGGGCTCAAGCTCAAAGGCATGGCGATAGTCTTCTCCGTTCTGCTGCTGGTCACCTACGGCTTCGCCTTCATCGGCCTGCAGTCCTACACCGTGACCCACTCGCTGCAGAACGCCTTTGACTTCAACCCGCAACACACCGGTATCGTCCTGGCGGTGCTGCTGGCCATCACCTTTATTGGCGGGATCAAGCGCATCGCTTCGGTCTCCGACCTGCTGGTACCGATCAAGACCCTGGCCTATATCGGCGTGACCCTGTACGTGATCGGCACCCAGATCGAACACGTACCGGCCATGCTGGAAACCATCTTCAAGAGCGCCTTCGGCCTCGACCCGGCCTTTGCGGGTCTGCTCGGCAGCGCCATTGTCATGGGTGTGAAGCGTGGCGTGTTCGCCAACGAAGCGGGCCTGGGCAGTGCGCCGAACGTTGCCGCTGTGGCCGCCGTCAAGCACCCGGGCGCGCAGGGCGTGGTCCAGGCTTTCAGCGTGTTCCTCGACACCTTCGTGATCTGCACCTGCACCGCGCTGCTGATCCTGCTGTCGGGCTTCTATACCCCGGGCTTCGAAGGTGACGGCATCGTCCTGACCCAGAACTCGCTGGCTGCCGTGGTCGGTGACTGGGGTCGCATGTTCGTCAGCGTCGCGCTGTCACTGTTCGTCTTCACCTGCATCCTCTACAACTACTACCTGGGCGAGAACAGCTTGCAGTTCCTCAGCCGCAACCGCGCCCTGCTGATGCTGTTCCGCGGCCTGGTGCTGGCGCTGGTGGTGTGGGGTTCGATGCAGGACCTGACGACGGTGTTCGCCTTCGCCGACATCACCATGACCTGTCTGGCCTTCGTCAACCTCGTGGCCCTGGCCATGCTGTTCAAGGTCGGCCTGCGGGTGATGCGCGACTACGATGAGCAGCGTCGCGCCGGCGTCAAACAGCCAGTGTTTGATTCGAGCAAATTCGCCGACCTGGATCTGGATCGCAACGCCTGGCCGGTGAACCCGCCAGCAGCGGCGGGCCAGACTGAAACTGCGCCGCAAGGCGTACCTGCAGCGCAACGCTGACAGGTGAATGACGGGCGCATCCCCCGCGCCCGTCAGTTATTGTGATGCAATAACCTGCAGGAGCGAGCCTGCTCGCTCCTGCAAGGCCCTCATCGTTTCGGAGAATCCTATGAGCTCGTCGACCTATCCCGCCGCTCAACACGTCATGGTGCTCTACACCGGTGGCACCATCGGCATGCAGGCCAGCGCCAACGGGCTGGCCCCGGCGTCCGGTTTCGAAGCACGGATGCGCGACTATCTGCACAGCCAGCCTGAGCTGGTAGTGCCGCAGTGGCAGTTTCGGGAAATGTCGCCGCTGATCGACAGCGCCAACATGACCCCGGCCTACTGGCAGCAACTGCGCGAAGCGGTGGTCGATGCAGTGGACGTGCAAGGCTGCGACAGCGTGCTGATCCTGCACGGCACCGACACGCTGGCGTACAGCGCGGCGGCGATGAGTTTTCAGTTGCTCGGCCTGCATGCCCGCGTGTGTTTCACCGGCTCGATGTTGCCGGCGGGCGTGACCGACAGCGATGCCTGGGAAAACCTCGGCGGCGCGCTGGTCGCCCTCGGCCAGGGCCTGGCGCCGGGCGTGCACCTGTACTTCCACGGCGAACTGCTGGCGCCGACCCGCTGCGCGAAAGTGCGCAGCTTCGGCCGCCATCCGTTCAAACGCCTGGAGCGTCAGGGCGGTGGTATGAAGGCGCCGTCGATCCCAGTCGCGCTGAACTACAACCAGCCGAAGCAACTGGCGAAAGTGGCGGTGTTGCCGCTGTTTCCCGGGATCAGTGCCGAGGTTCTCGACGGCCTGCTCGACAGCGGCATTCAAGGTCTGGTGCTGGAATGCTACGGCAGCGGGACCGGGCCGAGCGACAATCCAGAGTTCCTCGCCAGCCTTGGCCGCGCACGGGATAACGGCGTGGTGGTGGTTGCAGTGACGCAATGCCATGAAGGTGGGGTCGAGCTGGATGTCTACGAGGCTGGCAGCCGCTTGCGAGGTGTTGGCGTGCTGTCCGGTGGCGGCATGACGCGCGAGGCGGCGTTCGGCAAGTTGCATGGCTTGCTGGGGGCCGGGCTGGAAACGGCTGAAGTGCGTCGATTGATCGAACTGGATTTGTGTGGTGAGTTGATCTGAGCACGGCGCTGGATTGCCCCTCACCCTAACCCTCTCCCAGAGGGAGAGGGAACTGATCGTAGTGTCTTGGGCTATACACCGACCTGATAAACAGTGTCGATTATGGATTCGGCGGCGGTGTCTCACGTCGGTGTATTTCTGCAATATCCCCCGTTCGGCCCCCTCTCCCTCTGGGAGAGGGCTGGGGTGAGGGCCTGCGGCATGCAACTTGCTGCGTTCCAGCCACCTCCAGGCTGGAAGATCCCATGCTCCACTCCCACCTCACCACCCTCAACGCGGTCTCGCTGATCCTCAACACGTTCAAGGCCGAAGGCCTGTCGAGTGAGGCGCTGCTGGCTGGCAGCGGCATCGTGGCGGCGGATCTGCAGCGTGCCGATACGCGCATCACCACCCATCAAGAGATGCAGGTCTGCACCAACGCGGTCGCGCTCAAACGTGACATCGGCCTTGAGTTGGGCCGGCGCATGCACGTGTCCTGTTACGGCATGCTCGGTTACGCCCTGCTGACCTGTGCCACCTTCGGTGACGCTTTGCGTCTGGCGATCCGTTATCCGGCGCTGCTGGGCACGTTGTTCGAACTGAGCCTGGAAGACGATGGCGAGCAGGTGTGGTTCGTCGCTGCTGATTACCGTGAAAGCCCGGCGATGGCGGTGTTCAACGCCGAATTCTGTCTGGTTTCGCTGAAGGTCATCTGCGACGACTTGCTCGGCCATCCGCTGCCGCTGCGCGCCACGCGTTTCGAACATGCAGCGCCGGACTATCGCGCCAGCTACGCCGAACCCTTCGACTCGCCGCTGCACTTTTCGGCCAAGGACAACGCCTTCGCCTTCGACCGCCACTGGCTCGATCAGCCGCTGCCGCTGGCCGACGCGATCACCCATCAGGCCATGGCCGAGCGCTGCCGCAAACAGAATCTGGAATTCACCGGACGTCAGGCCTGGCTGGGGCGGATTCGGCAGTTGCTCAGCGCACAATTGAATGCCGCGCCGGGACTGGAAGGTCTGGCACAGCAGATGAAGTGCTCACCGCGCACCCTGCGTCGGCATTTGAAAGACATGGGCAGCAGCTATCAGGAGCTGCTCGATGAACTGCGCTTCGAACGGGCCAAGCAGATGTTGTGTGAAGACCAGTTGCCAATCTATCGGATCGCCGAGACGCTGGGCTTCAGCGAGACCGCGAGTTTCCGCCATGCGTTTGTGCGCTGGAGTGGCGTGGCGCCGAGTCAGTTCCGACCGCATTGATGGCTGCTCCAGGCATGAGCCTGCATGAACAAGGGGCGAATTGCGGTCAGAGGTTTTGGCCATATCGATCCCCTTTTGGCCGCTCCCGACGTTCTCCGATTCAAGTTGCGCCGCAACACTGAAGACCACCGAATCAGCCTTGCGGAGAACAACAAATGCTGACGATCTACTCAGACGATCACCACTTGCACCATGGCCGCTGCGAACTCATCGATGGCCAGCTCAAGCCGTGCTTCGAGATGCCGTCGCGTGCCGACCATGTGCTGCAACGCGTGCGCAAGCAAAACCTCGGTGCGGTCGAAGCGCCGAAGGATTTCGGCCTGGAGCCGATCGCGCGCATTCACAGCCGCGACTATCTGGAGTTTTTCAAAGGTGCATGGCAGCGCTGGACCGAGTTCAACACTGACGGCGACTTGCTGCCCTACACCTGGCCGGCGCGCACGCTGCGTGCGATCAAACCGACCAGCCTGCATGGCCAGCTCGGTTATTACAGCTTCGACGGCGGCGCGCCGATTACCGCCGGTACCTGGCAAGCGGCCTACAGCGCAGCGCAAGTGGCCCTGACTGCACAAGAAGAAATCCAGCGTGGCGCACGCGCGGCCTTCGCCCTGTGCCGTCCGCCGGGACATCACGCCGCCAGCGACTTGATGGGCGGTTATTGCTACCTCAACAACGCCGCCATCGCCGCTCAGGCCTTTCTCGATCAGGGCCACAAGAAAGTCGCGATTCTTGACGTCGACTACCACCATGGCAACGGCACTCAGTCGATTTTCTACGAACGCAGCGACGTCCTGTTCACTTCGATCCACGGCCACCCGGAAGCGGAGTTTCCATTCTTCCTCGGCTACGACGACGAGCGTGGCGAAGGTGCCGGTGAAGGTTTCAATTTCAACTATCCGCTGCCGGCCGGTTCCGGCTGGGATGTCTGGAGCGCGGCGCTGGATCAGGCCTGCGACGAGATCGATCGCTATGGCGCGGACATCATCGTCGTCTCCCTCGGCGTCGACACGTTCAAGGACGACCCGATCTCGCAGTTCAAACTCGACAGCCCGGATTATCTGGCCATGGGCAAACGCATCGCCGCCCTCGGCAAGCCGACCCTGTTCGTCATGGAAGGTGGCTACGCGGTGGAGGAAATCGGCATCAACGCGGTGAACGTGCTGGAAGGTTTCGAACAATGAAAAAGCGACTGATCGCCTCGGCGCTGTGCGCAGCCCTGCTGAGCGCTGGCGCCCACGCCGAAGAACGCACGCTGCGCGTCTACAACTGGTTCGACTACATCACGCCCAAGGCACTGGACGACTTCAAGGCACAGAACAGCCAGACCAAACTGATCTACGACATCTTCGACACCAACGAAGCACTCGAGGCCAAGCTGCTCACCGGCAACTCAGGCTATGACGTGGTGGTGCCGTCCAACGTGTTCCTCGCCAAGCAGATCGAGGCCGGGGTGTTCCAGCCGCTGGATCGCAGCAAACTGCCGAACTGGAATCACCTTGATCCGAAACTGATGAAGCTGATCGAGGCCAATGATCCGGGGAACAAGTTCGCCGTGCCGTACATGTACGGCACCATCCTGATTGGTTTCAACCCGGCCAGGATCAAGGCGGCCCTGGGCGACAACGCGCCCGTGGACAGTTGGGACCTGATCTTCAAAGAGGAAAACATCAGCAAGCTCAAGCAGTGCGGCGTCGCCCTGCTCGACTCGCCGTCGGAGATTCTGCCGCTGGCTCTGCAACACCTCGGCCTCGACCCCAACAGCGAGAAGCCGGCGGATTACGCCAAGGCCGAAGCGCTGCTGATGAAGATCCGCCCTTACGTGACGTATTTCCATTCCTCCAAGTACATGGCTGACATTGCCAACGGCGACATCTGCGTGGCCGTCGGTTATTCCGGCAGTTTCTCGCAGGCGGCCAACCGCGCCAAGGAAGCGAAGAACGGCGTGGTGGTCGATATGCGTCTGCCGAAGGAAGGTGCGCCGATCTGGTTCGACATGCTCGCGATTCCCAAGGGCGCGAAGAACACCGAAGACGCCTACACCTTCATCAACTATCTGCTGCAACCGGCGGTGATTGCCCCGGTCAGCGACTTTGTCGGTTATCCAAACCCGAACAAGGACGCCACCGGCCTAGTCGATCCAGCCATTCGCAACAACCCGAACCTGTACCCGACCGATGCGGCAATGAGCACGCTCTACACCTTGCAGCCGCTGCCTCGGGATGCCGAACGCGCACGCACGCGGGCCTGGACGAAAATCAAGTCCGGGACCTGAAACCGGCTCGTTTGCCGAAGACCCGCCGAGGCGGGTCTTTTTTTGCCTGGCAGCTTTATCTACCGCACGGGTCGCTGTCGCGCCTTTTAACTTGCCCTGCTCCGCCGCCCTCGCGGCGTCCCGACAGAGCAGGAAACCAACATGACCGCCATTCCCAAAGCCAGTGCCGTCGATATCGTGACTCAGCTGGTTACCGGCCCCTCGCTGCAAGAAGTCGCATCAAAAACGCTGCGCGAAGCCCTCAAGACGTTGTATCCGAATCTCGACATAGACCCGCGCCTGGCGATGGTCGTGCAACCCACCTGGGCCATTGTAGATGGTCGAGTACTGCCCGACGGGTATCAGGCTGGATCGCTGACCAACGCCCTGGTGCGGCTCGGCCTGTCCGGTACCACCGTGACGTACCTCGATGGCGAGCATTATCTGACCCTGCAACCCGGCGTGCCCGCCCCTGCGCATCTGCCGGTGAAGATCGATGCGATCGGCCTGTTGCTCAACGAACTGGCACCGCTGCTGTTCATCGCCTACAAGGAACAGCACGTCGACTACTGGGACGAGTTCACCTATCCCGGGCAACCGCGCTGGCAGCAATTGTCCGAGGCACTGCGCAACCTCTGGAACGTCGATGCCAGCGTCGGCTGGGATGCCGATGAAATTGCCATGGCCCAGGCGATTTTCAAACAGCCCGACCCGCAACAACGCCTGGCCCCCGCCCCGTACTCGGCAAAGGCATATCTGGTTGATCTCGATCGGGGGAACGCCGACACGCAAAGCCACTTGACCCTGCTCGACGCCGCAGTGTTGGTCGGCAGCATCGCAGACCGTACATTGATTCTCACCCATGCGATTACTCAGGGCTTTCAGCGTTTCGATTCACTGGAGGAACTCGGCGAGGCTCTGTTGCGGATATATGGCGCAAGCGCCTCGGGCGAAGATCTCAAGTGGCGGCTGGTCGAACCCCAGGGCAATTTCTTCGACCAGCAGGCCTGCACCCTGATTTCCCTGGAAGCGGATGCCTTGGGCAAAATCAGTTTTTTTCAGGACTCCCCTGATAAACGCGTCTATCCGCATACCGGCACGGCCGGCAAACCGGCACAACCGACACCGCGCCTCGAAGCGCACTTCGAGCGTTTACAGTCGATGCTTCCGGATTGGCTGAACGACGCCTTGCCCATCGATCAGACACGTTACAGCCGGCACCTGCTGGACCTGACGACGCTGCAGCACGAGAACAACGGCAAATCCTTTCAGAACGAAATCACCAGCCTGCAGGCGTTCACTCGGGCAGCGCTGATCAAACAGATTATCAAGGAGCAGCCCGACGCCAAAGACCTGGACATCGACAACATCGAAATCACCATCACCAGTCTCGTGGTCTGGGGCACGTTTGTGTTGCCGGGAAATACTCAGACTCAGACATGGACGCTGACCGAGCTCGCCCTGCAAAATCTCGCCGGCCTGCCCTTGGGCAACAAGACTGTGCGGTACAAGGATGGCAGCCCGGTACCCGAGTGGATGAGCGCGACTTTTCTGGAGAAGCTGGTCAGCACGGTCGACATCGGCAAGACCTACCCGGCGCATCTCAAGGCCGTACTGATAGACGACTCAGTGCAAGCGTCACGGTTGGAAAGGCTCTATACCAGTCAGCTACGCGTCGAGCTGCCATTGCTGGCGTTGCAGCACAAGATCCAGGGCAGAGTCGGCATTGACGAATCGGGTTATCGATACGTGGTTGCCGCATTGGCCACGACTGACGCAGAACGCTACGTCGATGGCGAGGAAATCGTCATTCGCCCATTGGCGTTCGTGGCCCATCGCAGCCGCTCCACCGCAGACACTGTCGACAACATGTATGTCATAGGCCCGCGCGATGCCGACAAAGGGCCGTGCGTGCTGTATCGACCGTTGTTCGACAAGGCTCTGCTGCAATATCCGGGATTTGCCAATCTGCTCTTTGCGATCCAGCATTCGCGACATCTGCGCGATTCGGTACTGGCCTGGTTGCCGGACGATGTGCGCTTCAATTACAGCCAGTTCGTCTTCACCGCCAGGCTGCCGTCGGTGTGGACGATCCCGCAACTGATGATCAACCCGACCACAGCACTGGACATGTCAGGCGCGGTCGCGCTGGGCACTCAGGTGATCGCCAGCGATGTCCTCGCCACCCTGCACGCACGCAACGTCAAGGCGCTTGTCACCCAAGCCGACCGGCAATCGGTTTCCGATGCAGAAGCACGCTGGGCCTCGCTGAAACAGGGTGGCTGGGTGATGCTCAATGCCGCACTGCCGTTTCTGGGCCGCAGCGTAGGTACAGCGGCGTGGATCTGGCAGATCATGGATGATCTGCAGGAAATCACCGACGGCGCCAACGAGCAATCGGCGAAAGTCGCCTGGACGGCCATCGCCGATATCCTCCTGGCGCTGGGCATGGTGCTCGCCCATCGTGCGGCAATGGGTGATGCGCCATCGACGCCCGTGGCCACAACGCTCGAAGAGGACACAGCAACGAGCAAACCTGCCGCCAGAATCGTCAAAGCGCTGCGCCAGCCGGACATCACCGGCCCGCAATTGACCGAAGCCCATGGCACATCGATTGACAGCATCACGGCGCTGAAACGATCCCCGTTGGCCCTCGCCAAGCTGTTGGATACGTTCAACCTCGCCAAGCCCAAAGGGCTTGGCGCTGCCACCAGAGAGGGTGCGCAGCGAGGCCTCTACGCCCACGCAGACAAATGGTACGCCCGCGTCGGTGAACGCTGGTTCGAAGTCGCGCGCAACGCGCATGGCGATGTGCACATTGTCGATACGCGTCAGCCCACCCGACCTGCCGGACCCAGGCTGGCCTATACCGCCAACGGCCAGTGGGTAATCGATCTGCGCTTGCGTCTGCGCGGCGGCGGACTGGAGGAAGGTCGCCAAGCCGCGCAAGGCATAAGAACCAAGGAGGTGGCCGCATTGGCCGAGCAGATTACTGCGTTCGATTTGACGATGGAGAGCAAAGGGAGCCGTCTCGATGCAGACCGCAACAGCCTGCACGATGCCCCTGCGCAGGCACGCGAGCAAGCGCTTGCGCAGTACCTTGCCACGCTCGATTCACAGCACAACGAATATGCCGCAAACATAAAGCTGATCAAGAAACTCAACTGCAAGCAGTCGATCCCCAACTACCGCACGGTAATGCCGGAGCGGTTGGACATGCAGTTGTTTCTGGGACAGGAGTGGCTGAGTAATAACGCTTCGGATTACCAGCAGCGGGTACTGGCGGTGCAGGCGATACTCGACGACGAACTGCGCAGCGAATCGCAGGCCGCCACCTCTGCGTTCGAACAGTTGAACGATGTCACTCAAACCATTATCGAGAAAATGGAGTCGGCTGAAGCCTGCATGGTGGAGCTCACCAGGCTGGGACCGGATGGCTTTGATGTAAAGCAGAAATACAACATCAGCCTTGCGCCCTACCCGCTGGATGATCTGAAGACTCTGCAGATCAGTCTCGGCCAGTACACCTGCATCAAGCCCGGCGATTCCACCGCTCATGTCGAGGCACAACAAGCGCTGGCCGGTCTGTTCGAAGATGCTGCGCTGAACGTTCAGAGTTCACGGGACCTGAGCGCCGATGAAAGCCTCAGTGATCTGCGCATACGCATCGACGCCCTGAGCCAGGTGAGCGAACAGTTTGCTTCCGTGGACAAGCGATTCGATGACCTGGCGAGTGAATATTCCGAACACATACACACGGAGCGACTCAAGCAGTTGCAGGCGCGCGTGGCCGCATTCAAGGAAAACGCCGACAATCGACTCGCCGATCTGTTGCGCTACCGGCATTTACTGGTGCCGCAAGCCGGTCCGTCGAGACCTTCAACGTCATCTTCGAATCGGCAGATCATCAAGACGCGCAACAAGGGCATCCTGGTCGGCGAACGGAAAAAAAGCCTCGACGGCAAAGACACCGATCTGGTCGAGGTCAGTACAGCACTGACGAGAGTCATCGCGACATTCAAGGAGGAGTCGCCAGGTATCTGGGTCGAACAGAATGCACGGCCGGCACCGTCGCCAAAAGCCCGGCCCAACCTCAACAACAGCATCAGCGCAGGGCAGGCCTTAATCGACGGGCTGGCGGCGTTCCATCGGCGCATCGAGGCGCGCCTCAAACGCGGCTCGCGCATTCCGGTGGAAGTCGAAGAGGAATACCACAACCACGCTGCCCTGTTGCGCAAGGCCGGTGCCGCCATCGATGAAGCGTTGACGGTGAGTAACCTCACCGCAGCTCTGCATGAACCGTCCGAAACGCTCAACCACAAGCTCGACGCTGCGGCTACGACGCTGGAGGAAAAGGGCACCAGCACGCGAATCCGTCTGGTCAAGCAACAACTACCAACAGCCGCCGGGGTCGAGTGGCTCAAGGACAAGGGCGAAGTGAACATTTCGAAAACCCTGACCCGACGGCGCCTGAGGCGCCATAAGAATGACTTCCTCGACGAGTATCAGATTCGTGATGCGCATACCGACAAGGTCCTCTGCTATGCGCATTTCCATTACAGCAGCGCCGACGCGCCCGATGGCGCATTTTTGCGTGGACACATGAAGACAGTTGCCCAGCACCGCCTGGGAGGCACCTCTGAAATAACCGATGTGGATAATCAGAGGCTGATCGAAATCCATCGCAGCGAAATTTCCAGTCGCAGCGCCGAAACGCTGTTCTTCAATCTCGCCAAGCCTGCCGCAGACGCGACAGCGCCGCTTTGATTGCTGGCTCTGGTACAGCAGCGAACCCCAACACCAGGCCGGCGCGCTTATCCATGGGCGTAGTCGAATCGGGAAGCCAGTAGCTGCTCAGGCCGTTGATTTCGACATCGACCTCAGCGGCCTGAGCGATCAATTGCTGCTCGCGCTCGATGCTGTCCACGGCGACGGTCAAGTGCAGCCCGGCCGGCACGGCGGGCAGTTGACCGACGCCGGCGACCGTCGGCCAGCCTTCGAGCAGGCAGTTGCGTCGGCTCAGCGCAGCCCGGCGCATGCGGCGGATATGCCGCTGGAAATGCCCGGCGGCCATGAATTCGGCCATCACCGCTTGCGTGCTGACCTCCGAGTGCCGCACATCGACGGCGCGACGTTGCGCGAACGCCTCGACCAGCGCGGGCGGCAGCACCAGATAACCCAGGCGTAACGCCGGAAAAGCGACTTTGCCAAACGTGCCGACGTAGAGCACACGCCCCTGACGGTCAAGTGCCGCCAACGGTGCCAGCGGTGCGCCGGTGTAGCGATACTCGCCGTCATAATCATCCTCGACGATCCAGCCGCCGACACGTTCGGCCCAGGCGAGCAACTCCAGACGCCGGGCCAGGCTCATCACCACACCGGTCGGGTACTGATGAGACGGCGTGACGTAAGCCACCCGACAATCGCTGAGCTGAGCCATGGCGCTGCAATCGATGCCGTCGCTGTCCACCGCCACCCCATGCAATTGCGCCCCCGCTACAGCGAAGGCATGTCCGGCCGCGCGATAGCCCGGATTCTCGATCGCCACGCCGTCCCCAGGCTCGACCAGCAGCTGTGCACAAAGGCTGATGCCCTGCTGCGCGCCACTGGTGATCACAATTTGCTCAGCCGTGCACTGCATGCCGCGCGAGCTGCGCAAATACGCAGCAATCATGCCGCGCAGCCGCGCGTCACCGGCCGGGTCGCCGTAACACAGCTGCTGCAGATCCGGTTTGCGCCAGAAAGCCGCGTTGAGCTTGGCCCAGACCTCGAACGGAAACAGATCGAACGCCGGCACACCCACCCGAAAAGCACGCGGCGGACCGCTCGGTGGTCGCGGCAAATGATGCTTTTCAATGAGGGAAAATCCGTCGCTGTGGATAACTTTGCTGGATGAATTCACAGGTAAATCCAGCCAATTTGTGGATAAGGCTGTGGGTAAGCCTGTTGACAAGCCTGTGGATGAATTTGTGGATAGTTTTTTCTCAGGCGTGGATGCCTGAGCCAATTGCGCCACGTAAGTACCGTCGCCCACGCGCCCTTCGATAAAGCCCTCGGCATACAACTGATCGTAGGCGCGCACCACGCTGTTGCGGGAAATGTCCAGCGCCGAGGCCAGATCTCGGCTGGCCGGCAATCGCGTGCCACTGGCCAGACGTCCATCCAGCACCCGCAGGCGCAGAGCCTGATAGAGCTGGCGGCTCAGACCCTGACGGCGATCAAGCTCGATACCGGCCGGGTTGAAGGGCATCGACAAGGGTGGCAGATCAGGCATGGCGAATGGACCTATGAAATGGCTCAGCAATGGCTCTTACAACGGACCAATAGCCTGCCTAGGATGCAGGCATTCGCCAAGGAAAATCTGTCCATGTACACGCCACGCGCCTTTGCCATCGAAGACTTGTCCCAACTGCACGAACTGATTCTTGCCACGCGCCTGGCCATTCTGGTCAGCCACGGCGAAAGCGGCCTGCAAGCCAGCCACGTGCCGGTGCTGCTGCATCGCGAACAGGGCGAATACGGCACGCTCTACGGCCATCTGGCCAAGGCCAATCCGCAGTGGAAAGACCTGCGTGACGGCGCCGAGGCCATGCTTATCTTCGCCGGCCCGGACGCCTACGTCAGCCCAAGCTTGTATCCGAGCAAAGCCGAGCACGGCAAGGTCGTGCCGACCTGGAACTACATCGCCGTGCACGCCTACGGTCAGGCCGAGACCTTCAGCGATGGCGGCCGCTTGCTCGACATCGTCAGTACCCTCACCGACCGTCACGAGGCAGGCCGTGCCCAGCCGTGGTCGGTGGACGATGCGCCAGCCGATTACATCGACACCATGCTCAAAGCCATCGTCGGTTTCGCCATTCCCATCGACCGCCTCGAAGGCAAACGCAAGCTTAGCCAGAACCGCAGCGCCGAAGATATTGCCGGGGTGCGCGAAGGCCTTGCCGCCAGCCCCGACGCCAACGATCAAACCCTCGCCCGCCTGATGCGCTAAGGAAATCACCATGACCCAGATCGACATTCGCCCGGTCAGCGCCAACGACCAAGCCGCTTGGCTGCCGCTGTGGCAGGCGTACCTGCGCTTCTACAACACGGAACTGCCGGACGCCGTCACCGAGAGCACCTGGCAGCGCTTTCTCGACCCGAATGAACCGACCCACGCCGCCCTCGCCTGGGCTGAAGGCAAAGCGTTGGGCATGGTGCATTACATCTATCATCGCTCGAACTGGAGCATCGAAAATTCCTGCTATCTGCAGGATCTGCTGGTGCTGCCGGAAGCCCGTGGCACCGGTGTCGGTCGGCTGTTGATCGAGCATGTCTACGCTACCGCCAAGGCTGATGGTTGCTGCAAAGTCCACTGGCTGACCCATGAAACCAACGCCACCGCGATCCAGCTCTACGAGCGCATCGCTGAACGCCCGGGCTTCATCCAATTTCGCAAGGCACTGTAAGGAGACGCGCACATGACCGCTTCACTCGCTGACTGGAAAGGCGTCCCCGCCCCCTCCGCCACCCTGCTCGAGGGCCGTTTCATTCGTCTGGAAAAACTCGACCCTGCGCGCCATGGCGATGAGCTTTACGCCGCCCTCGAAGGGCCGGGTGCCGATCCGAAGCTCTGGGATTACTTGCCTTACGGTCCGTTTCCCGAGCGCAGCGCGTTCAACGACTGGCTGAACAATCATGCGGCCAACAGCGACCCATATTTCTTCAGCGTCATCGACCGCGCGACTGGTCAGGTGCAAGGCATCCTCAGCCTGATGTCGATCGTCCCGGCGCAGGGCCGCATCGAAATCGGCCACGTCACTTTCGGTGCGCCAATGCAACGCTCGCCGAAAAGCACCGAGGCGGTGTACCTGCTGGCCAAGTATTCGTTCGAGCTGGGTTACCGGCGCCTGGAATGGAAGTGCAACAACGGCAACGCCCGCTCCAAATACGCGGCGGAGCGTCTGGGCTTCAGTTTCGAAGGGGTGTTTCGCCAGCACATGGTGGTCAAGGGGCAGAACCGCGACACCGCGTGGTATTCGATTCTGGATGCGGAATGGCCGGCGATCGGTGCGGGATTCGAGCGCTGGCTGAGCGATGAAAACCAGACGCCTGATGGCCAGGTGAAAGGCTTGGCCGAGTGCCGTAGCTGATCGTCACAAAGCCCCTGTGGGAGCGAGCCTGCTCGCGAAGGCGCTGTGTCAGTCACTGAAATATTGACTGACTGACCGCTTTCGCGAGCAGGCTCGCTCCCACAATTGGCGGGTTCTTTCTTAACGACGCAGTTCTTGCGCCAGCACCGCAATGTGCTCCGGGCCGATCCCGCAGCAGCCACCCAGATGACTGGCGCCGCGCTGTTGCCAGTCCAGCGCCCAGTGCAGATACCCCGGCGGATCGAGATCGTCACGCAACGGGTCGAGCCCGTCGTTGGCCGTGGCTTCTTTCGGTTGCGGAGGAAACGCGTTGGCATACGCGCCGATATTGATCGTGACGCCGAGACGCTCAAAGGTTGCGCGCGCCGCATCGATGGCCGCGCCAATCACTTCGGGCTGACTGCAGTTGAACAGCAGGGTTTCGACGCCGAGTTCAGCCGCCACCGCAGCCGCTTCGGCTACCGGCTCACCGGAGCGCAGGCGCGGCACTTCATCGGTGTCTTCATCCTTGAGGGTGAACGACAGCCAGAACGGTTTGCCGTCCTTCGGCAACCCGGCGTGAATGGCCCGCGCCTCGATAATCGAACTCTGGGTTTCCGCCAGCCACAGATCAACATGCGGGGCCAGCCCATTGACCAGCGGCGTCAGCAGCTCGGTCACGCGATCCGCTTCGAACAGATCCGGACGATACGAACCAAACAGCGGCGGCAACGAACCGGCAACACGCACTGACTTGTCGGATGCCTGCACCGCCCGCCGTGCCAACTCCCCCGCCAGTGCCGCAAGCGCCTGGCCTTCAGCCGCAAAGCGCGCCTCGCCAATGTGAAACGGCACCACCGCGTAACTGTTGCTGGTGATCACGTCGGCGCCGCTGTTGATGTACGCGGCATGCACCGCCTCGACCGCCTGCGGCGCTTCACTCAGCGCCAGTGCCGACCACTCCGGTTGGCGAAACGGCGCGCCGGCGCGTTGCAACTCGCGGCCCATGCCGCCATCGAGAATGACCCTGTTCGCTGCGCCCATATGCTTTTCACTCATATGCTTATGAAAATAACTCACTATCAGAGTCGTTCTTATAACTATTTAATACGCACCACTCGGTTAATAACAACCTCTTTTTTCAACAGGAAGCGACTGTGAAATTCCAACCGCTATTGGCCCTGGGCCTGACCATTCTGGCCTCCACCCAAGCCTTCGGCGGCGCGACGCTGGACCGTGTCGAACAGAAAAAAGAGCTGGTCGGCGTGCTCATGGAAAGCTATCCGCCCTTCTCGTTTCTCAATGAGCAGAATCAACTCGACGGTTTCGATGTCGACGTTGCCAAAGCGGTGGCGGACAAGCTTGGCGTCAAACTGCGTCTGGAAACGCCGTCCTGGGACGTGATCGCCGCCGGCCGCTGGAGCGGGCGCTACGACA
This sequence comes from Pseudomonas sp. Sample_21, assembly GCF_004307525.1. Lineage (NCBI taxonomy): Bacteria > Pseudomonadati > Pseudomonadota > Gammaproteobacteria > Pseudomonadales > Pseudomonadaceae > Pseudomonas > Pseudomonas sp. Sample_21. The sequence continues at coordinate 39,988 of NZ_RCNZ01000128.1, forward strand.
TCTGCATCTGCTCGATGACCCCGAGCAAGGCCCGCGCCGAAGTGTTCGACTTCCCTGTCGAGTACTACGCCTCACCAGCGGTGATCGTGGTCAACGCCAAGGACGAGCGCATCCACAGCGCCAAGGACCTGAGCGGCAAAAAGGTCGGCCTGACCAGCGCCTCCAGCTACGAAAGTTATCTGAACAAGAACCTGGTCATCGAAGGCGCCGAGGATACGCAGTTGGAGTATCCGTTCGAGGATGTGCAGATCGCTCCGTACGACACCGACAACGTCGCCTTCCAGGATCTGGGCCTGGGCGCCGGCGTGCGCCTGGATGCGATCCTCACCAATCTGGTCACCGCACAGCCGCGCCTGAATCAGGACCAGCGCTTCAAACTGGCCGGTGAACCGCTGTACTCGGAACCCAACTCGGTGGCCATCGAAAAGGGTGATCCGCAGTGGGACGCCAAGGTGCGCGAGGTGTTTGCCCAACTGAAACAGGACGGCACCCTGAGCAAGCTGTCGCAGAAATGGATCGGCGCCGATATCAGCCAATGACTTCCTTTCCGACCCCGCCCCAGCCACCGCAACCGGTGGCTGAAACACGCCTGCAAAAGCTCTTTGGTTTCCGAACGCGCCTGTACCTGACGTGGGCGGCGCTGTTCTGCCTGTTTGCCGGATTCTTCCTCAGCTTCGACCTGAAGTTCGCGATCATCCTCGACAAGCTGCCCAACCTCGTTGGCCTGAAGCTGGCGCCGAACGGCTTCCTGCAAGGCGCAGCGCTGACGCTGTTTCTCTGCGCATGCTCGATCATCGCCTCGTCGCTGCTCGGTTTCATCACCGCGCTGGCGCGCCTGTCGAACAGCGCCGTGGCATTTGGCATCGCCAGTTTCTACACCTCGTTCTTTCGCGGCACGCCACTGCTGATCCAGATCCTGCTGATCTACCTCGGCTTGCCGCAACTGGGCATCGTCCCCGGCGCCATCGTCGCCGGCATCATTGCCCTGTCGCTGAATTACGGCGCCTACCTGAGCGAAATCTTCCGCGCCGGCATCCTCGGCGTCGATCACGGCCAACGCGAAGCATCCTTGGCGCTTGGCCTGCGCGAAAGCGTGATCTTCTGGCGCATCACCCTGCCCCAGGCCATGCGCACAATCATTCCGCCGACCACCAACCAGTTCATCTCGATGCTCAAGGACTCGTCGCTGATCTCGGTAATGGGCGTCTGGGAAGTGATGTTTCTCGCCCAGTCCTACGGGCGCTCAAGCTATCGCTACATCGAAATGCTCACCACGGCGGCGATCATCTACTGGCTGATGTCGATCGGGCTGGAGCTGATTCAGGCACGGATGGAGCGGCATTACGGCAAGGCGTATGTGCGCCGTAGTTGAGGTGCATTCAAATGGTGTCCCGGCGAATCCGCACTACGCCCATTTTCATGCCGAACGGGCGGAACACCGCGTTCAGCGACTTCAGGGTCTGATTGCCTTCGCCATGTTCGATATGCACCAGCGTGCGCACTGAAATCTTGCACATCTTCGCGAACTGGGACTGATGCAGACCGGTGACTTCGACCCGTAAACGGCGCACGGCGTCACCGATTTCCAGAGTGCCTTCGGCCAGTGATTGCTGAATGCTTTCGATGAGCGCCGTGCGCTCGAGGACGGTCAGACTCATTGCAGGTCCCACTCTTTCAAACGTTGCTCGAGATTTTTCAGATGAACGCTTGGGTGATTCATGGTTCTGGCGGGCAAACCGCTGGCCGTAAGAATATCCGGCAGTGCGGCCAGACGGCGGGCATCCGCGCGCAGGCCTTCGAACAGCGCCGAGGCATCCAGCCCCGCCAACGAATCGTGCGGATCTGCGCTATCGGCCAATACGCGGCAGACACCTCGCCAATCGACATCGCCCGCCCGCTCCAATTCTCTTGGCCATTTGGTCGTACGAGTCACGCCTTCGTCATCCATGACCATCGGGGCGAGGTCATAAATCGGCGCGAGCTGGAAAGCGTTCTCTTGCCGGATGATCGCCGTGTTACGACCGTGGTTATCTGAGTTTCCGAGGATTTTATTGATCAGGTCGCGACGCAGATAATCGGCGACGAGGCCGGCAATCTGGCTGGCCTGACCCGCTTTGCGCCAGAGCCCGGCGAGCATGCGGATCACTTCCAGATGATTCATGGCGCTGCCTGGCGTCGTCACTTCTGCCAGCGAATAAATCGATTCGACGGCAAAGCGCGACACCGCCCCATCTTTCACTTGTCGATCAAAACGCCGCATCCACAAACTCGGTTTGTTCGCCTCTTCCAAGGCCAGGCCTTCTGCCGCGACCGTTTCGATGCCCAATGTTTGCAGCGCTTTGTAGTAATGGAATTCGCTGCGCAGGATGTCCTGGTCGGTCTGCCCGCCCCTGTTTCTGGCGAATTTCACAAACCAGTGCTGTCGCACTTCTTCATCGTCCAGTACCGCATCGGGATACAGAAGCCCGGCGCTGTTCTCTGCCAGTAATAGCTTCGGAGCTTCCCCACCTGCCCCCGTCGCGCCACCGATGGCCGCGCCCAGCTCGTAGGCATATTCAAGAAAGCGGTTGTCGCGGCTAATGACCTCCTCGCGCTTGAATCCGATCGGCTTCCTCTCATCGACTGCTTCCGCCGATTCCTTTATTCGCATGTTGCCAATGGGAGCCGGTGTACTGCGACCCAGCAGAAACAGATCGGCGCTGATCTCGGCGGGTCTTTCCTGACCCAGGCGGGCGAGCAGAAACCGCTTGGCTGCGCCCGCCGGTGCGATGTCGTGGACAAAGGCTGGTGTCTTCGCGCGCCGACCTTCCCAATCCAGCGGATACAGGGCACTCACGGCTTGGGAAAAAGGCGACCCGATCAACTCGATGTTTTCCACCAGATAGTCCGCTTCATAGCCAAAACTGCAGCGGCTTTCGAAGCCTTTTTCCGGATCATCGAAGTCAAGAATCATCGCGTCGTGCCATTGCCCGGCGGTGAAGATCTGGAGTGTCAGGTTGTACATGTTGATTCCGTATGCATTTAAATGCAGCTGGAGGACAGAAAACTGTCTATAAATGCAATATAGTGCATTCGCGGAGTTTCAGTTGCAGGATATCTGCAACAAAATGCAGTTCTATCTTAGCCATTGGCAGGGTGCATGCAAAATAATGCAGGTAAGCGCCTGACCTCACTCCGATAAGAATGCGCCAACAGTACCAAGCCGTAGGAAAAAGAACCGGCGATGCTGCGTAAAAGCTCTGTTTGCGAAATCCCGCGAGGATTTTCGACAGAACGATCCGATGTAGCCTGCACAGCATCAGGAACCGACCGACATCGTTTTTTTCAAGGCAGCAATAGAGTTGAGCCTTTCATACAAGGAGGTTGAACTCGATGCCTGCCCTACACAAATACCGTCCCCATCACCTCGCTTTGGCGATCGCGCTGACGATCGGATCTGCCGAGGCGTCCATCGAACAGCTGCCCGACGTCCAGGTTTCTGCGCAGATCAGCGAAGACAAAACCGCCAAGCCTCGAAAGAAGAAAACACCCACACCGAAAGTGGATCCTGATGACTTGTTTGCGATCAAGGAATTCATCGGCCCGCTGGAGCACACTTCTCCGTCGCCCACGCAGGCCTCTGACGCGCCTTCGGTCGATGCCGTACGCGCGACGGTTGCGATCGAGGATTTCAGTCCGGCCTTTTATGAAGGGCTGGAGTTTCCAGAGTTCGTAGTGGTGGAAACCGGCGATGAGGAATTCGATCTTGTCGACCCGTTTGAACGCGACATGTTGGCGATCACGACGCAGCGCTCTTTTGTCTCGAGCCCGCTCGAGAATATCGGCGGCGTATCCCTGCAACTGGGCGATGGAGATGACCTGCTGGTGATCAATAAGGGCGCCCGTTGGGACGGCCGCCTGGACGGTGGCAAAGGTGCGAACGGGTTGCTGTTCAATGCCGTAGAAGGCGGCGAGATCGGTGAGACGCGCAATTTCTCAGCCATGCGTATCGCACGTGGACAGTGGACCCTGCGTCACGCTTTCGAGGGTGATGCTGACGTCAAAGCCGACGCCGTGCTGCTCAACTACGCATCGATCAATGGTGTAGATGTCGACCCGGGAGCGGTTTTTGGCGGTTATGGACACGTGACGGGGCTATATGTCGCAGGAACCCTGCTTGCCAGCCAGCAACACGGCTCTCCTAATATCAAAGGCAATCTGACGCTCCATGAGGACGCTGTGTTTTCTTACGCCGTATCTGCCGACCGCGGCTCAGATCCCGTGCATGTTCAGGGCACCGCGAGCCTGGGAGGTGCGCGTGTCGAGATTTATGGCGTACCGGGCGACTACGCTCGTACCAATGAGTATCGGCTGTTGTCTGCAAACGTCATTGATGGCGAGTTCGGTGAGGTCACCACCAATCTGGCCTACATGACACCAACGCTCTCCTATGAGCCAAGCGCGGTGAACCTGCACTACGTGCGCAACGATGTAGGGTTCGAACAACTGGCCCGAACACGCAGTGCTCGTTCGATTGCGCAGAGCTTGGATAATCGAGGGGCTTCCACTCAAGCTTTCGATATCGGCACCAACAGGGCCGTCGCCGCACTGCTGACCAGCGATAAAACCACCGCGCCCATCGCCCTCGATCAACTTGCCGCAGGCAGCAATGCCAACCTCGCCAAAGCCACGCTGAGCAGTATCACGCCGGTCAGTACGAGCATGCTCTCGGCGATGCGCCAACTGGACAACCGTTCCGGCTCTACTGACGGCTCGCGCAGTTCACCGCGTCAGGCCGCAGGCAGCGAAGACTCCGGGCGGGTGTGGATTCAGGCGCTGGGCCACGGCGGCAAGGTTGATCGCGACGCTGACGGCATCCTCCAACATGCCACGCAAGGGCTGGTCGTGGGCGCTGACTGGCGACTCGACGAGCACTGGCATGTCGGCCTGATTGCCGGCAAATCGCAGACGAAATTCGATGCCCGACAGTACGACGGCGACCTCGACAACTGGCACTTGGGCGCCTACGCCATGCGTCAGGATGGCCCGCTGTCACTGCGCCTCGGCGCGACCTACGCCAGCCATGACGGCAGCAGCACACGGCGGGTCGCGTTCAAGGGTTTCAGCGATCGTCTCAAGGGCAACTACGACGCCCATACTCAACAGGCATTCGCCGAAGTCGGGTTCAATCTGGGCCGGGATAGCGTCACCCTCGAGCCCTACGCCAGCCTCGGCTATCAGCGTTATCAGCGCGACAGCTACAACGAAAAGGGCGGCGACGCGGCACTGAAAATCTACGGCCAGACCCGCGACAACTTCAGCAGCACCTTCGGTCTGCGTGTTGCGCAGGTCAATACGCTGGATAACGGCATGCATTTGACCCCGCGATTGAGCGCAGGCTGGAAACATACCTACGGTGACATCGACAGTGGCACCCGCCAGCAACTGCGCAAGGGCGGCAAGCGCTTTGAAGTGACCGGGGCGGAACTTGATCGGAACAGCCTCGCGGTGGATGCGGGGCTCGACCTTGATCTTTCGGCGGCGCACACACTGGGCGTGGGCTTAACGGGTGAGCTAGGTAATGACAGCCGAACGTATGGCGTAGCGGGTCAATGGCGCATGGCGTTCTGACGGATCAAGCACGCCTGCTGTGGGAGCGAGCCTGCTCGCGAAAGCTGTGGATCATGCAAAGATGCTATTGGCTGACCTGGCGCATTCGCGAGCAGGCTCGCTCCCATATGTGATCCCTGGCAATGACCTGACAAGGTCGGAAAATCACAGGCAAAAAAAAGGGGAGCACATGCTCCCCCGAGGTTTAAAGCGTTGGATCGCGACTGTTATCTCAGCCTTCGATCTCGATGAGGATTTCGCCCGGGTTGACCCGGTCGCCCTTGGCCACATGAATCGCGGTGACCTTGCCGGCAATGGCGGCCTGGACTTCGGTTTCCATCTTCATCGCTTCGGTGATCAGTACCGCCTGGCCAGCCTTGACGCTGTCGCCCTCCTTGACCAGCACATCGACGATGTTGCCCGGCATGGTGGTGCTGACATGGCCTGGTGCCGAGGCCTGTTTGCGTTTGCTGCTGCCGCCGCCAACGAATTCGTTGAGCGGCTCGAACACCACTTCTTCCGGCATGCCGTCGATGGACAGATAGAAGTGGCGCTTGCCTTCAGCCTTGACGCCGACACCGGTGATGTCGACGCGATAGGTTTCGCCGTGGACGTCGATGACGAACTCGGTCGGCACGCCTTCGCCGCCCGCCGAAGCAACGGCGCCCGCTTCCGGGATTGGCAACAGCACTTCCGGCGTGAGGGTGCCGGCGGCACGCTCTTCGAGGAACTTGCGGCCGATGTCCGGGAACATGGCGAAGGTCAGTACGTCTTCTTCGGACTTGGCCAGTGCACCGATATCGGCACGCAGCTTGGTCATTTCCGGCTTGAGCAGATCGGCCGGGCGCACGTCGATGACGTCTTCGCTGCCGATCGCCTGACGGCGCAGTTTTTCATTGACCACGCCCGGTGCCTTGCCGTAGCCGCCCTGCAGATACAGCTTCACTTCGTTGGTGATGGTCTTGTAGCGCTCGCCGGCCAGTACGTTGAAAAATGCCTGGGTGCCGACGATCTGCGAGGTTGGAGTCACCAGCGGCGGGAAGCCAAGGTCTTCACGCACGCGCGGGATTTCTGCGAGCACTTCGCTCATGCGGTTCAGAGCGCCCTGCTCTTTCAACTGGTTGGCGAGGTTGGAAATCATCCCGCCCGGCACCTGGTTGACCTGCACACGGGTATCGACGGCGGTGAATTCGCTTTCGAACTGGTGGTACTTCTTGCGCACGGCATAGAAGTACAGGCCGATTTCCTGGAGCAGCTCCAGATTCAGGCCGGTGTCGTACTCGGTGCCCTTGAGCGCAGCGACCATTGATTCGGTGCCCGGGTGGCTGGTGCCCGAGGCGAAGCTGGAGATCGCGGTGTCGATGTGGTCGGCACCGTTTTCGATCGCCTTGAGCTGGCACATGGCGGCCAGGCCAGCGGTGTCGTGGGAGTGGATGAACACCGGCAGCGACTGCTCGGCTTTCAACGCGCGCACCAGTTCACCGGTGGCGTATGGAGTCAGCAGACCGGCCATGTCCTTGATCGCCACCGAGTCGCAACCCATGGATTCCATTTGCTTGGCCTGGGTGACGAAAGCATCGATGGTGTGCACCGGACTGGTGGTATAGGCGATGGTGCCCTGTGCGTGTTTGCCGGCAGCCTTCACCGCTTCGATGGCCACGCGGAGGTTACGCACATCGTTCATCGCATCGAAAATGCGGAACACGTCGATGCCGTTCACCGCTGCCTTGGCGACGAAAGCTTTGACCACGTCGTCGCTGTAATGGCGATAGCCGAGCAGATTCTGCCCGCGCAGGAGCATTTGCAGACGGGTGTTGGGCAACGCCGCACGCAGTTGGCGCAGGCGCTCCCACGGGTCTTCCTTGAGAAAGCGCACACAGGCGTCGAACGTCGCGCCGCCCCAGCATTCCAGCGACCAGTAGCCGACCTTGTCGAGCTTGTCGCAGATCGGCAGCATGTCTTCGGTGCGCATGCGGGTGGCGAGCAGCGATTGGTGAGCGTCGCGCAGGATGGTGTCGGTAACGAAGATCTTCTTAGTCATTGGTATCTCCTCATAGCGGCAAGCTTCAAGCTACGAGCAGCAAGAAAAAGCCAATGTGCTTTTACTTGCCGCTTGCAGCTGAAAGCTCGCAGCTGCTTCATTCATAGGCCTGCGTGGGCGGCGATGGCGGCGGCGATGGCCAGGGCCAGCTCTTCGGGTTTGCGCTTGATCGAGTAGTTGGTCAGTTCCGGGTGGCTTTCAACGAAGCTGGTGTTGAACTGGCCGCTACGGAATTCCGGGTTGCGCAGGATTTCCTGGTAGTACGCGGCGGTGGTCTTCACGCCCTGCAGACGCATGTCGTCCAGCGCCCGCAGACCACGGTCCATCGCCTCTTCCCAAGTCAGCGCCCAGACCACCAGTTTCAGGCACATCGAGTCGTAGAACGGCGGAATGGTGTAGCCGGTGTAGATTGCCGTGTCGGTGCGCACGCCCGGGCCGCCGGGGGCGTAGTAACGGGTAATTTTGCCGAAGCTCGGCAGGAAGTTGTTCTTCGGGTCTTCGGCGTTGATACGGAACTGCAACGCAAAGCCACGGTGCTGGATGTCTTCCTGCTTTACCGACAGTGGCAGGCCGGAAGCGATGCGAATCTGTTCGCGGACGATGTCGATGCCGGTGATTTCTTCGGTGATGGTGTGTTCCACCTGCACCCGCGTGTTCATTTCCATGAAGTACACCTCGCCCTCGGCGAGCAAAAACTCCACGGTGCCGGCATTCTCGTAACCCACAGCCTTGGCCGCACGAACCGACAGGTCGCCGATGTAGGCGCGTTGTTCCGGGGTCAGCTGCGGACTCGGCGCGATCTCGATCAGCTTCTGATTGCGGCGCTGGATCGAGCAGTCACGCTCGAACAGATGCACGACGTTGCCGAAGCTGTCGCCAAGGATCTGCGCTTCGATGTGCTTGGGATTGACGATGCATTTTTCCAGAAACACTTCCGCCGAACCGAACGCCTTGGTGGCTTCGGAGATGACCCGGGGGAAATTCTGTTCGAGTTCTTCGCGGCTGTTGCAGCGACGGATACCGCGACCGCCACCACCGGAGGTGGCCTTGAGCATTACCGGGTAACCGATGCGGTCGCCCTCAACCAAGGCTTCTTCGATGCCGGAGACGTTGCCCTCGGTGCCGGGCGTCACCGGTACGCCGGCCTTGATCATGCTGCGCCGCGCTTCGGTCTTGTCGCCCATGCGCCGGATGACTTCCGCCGACGGGCCGATGAATTTGATGCCGCGCTCAGCGCAGATTTCCGCCAGCTCGGCGTTTTCCGACAGGAAACCGTAGCCGGGGTGCAGCGCATCGCAGCCGGTTTCCACGGCCAGGTTCACCAGCTTGCGCGGGTTCAGGTAGCCGGCCAGTGGCTCGGCACCGACGCTGTGGGCCTCGTCCGCACGCTTCACATGCAAGGCATGGCGATCGGCGTCGGAAAAAATCGCAACCGAGCGAATGCCCATTTCGGCGCAGGCTCGTACGATGCGTACGGCAATCTCACCACGGTTGGCGATCAGGATCTTTTTTATCACTTGGAGGTTCCCTTGAGCCGGTGG
>NZ_RCNZ01000040.1:0-46533 GCF_004307525.1 Pseudomonas sp. Sample_21
TCCCGCGCCAACCGATCAGACCTACACGTTTCATCGCAACTACACCTTCTTGAAAAGTGGGCCGCTGCTTTGTATTGAATTTCGCAGCGGGCCCGAGAGATTACAGATTCCGCAGCGCGGCGACTACTGCGTCGCCCATTTCCTGCGTACCGACTTTGGTACAACCGGCCGAGTGGATGTCGCCGGTGCGCAAGCCCTGATCGAGCACGACGCTGACGGCTTTTTCGATGGCATCGGCAGCGTCGTGCAGATTGAAGCTGTAACGCAGCATCATCGACACCGACAGGATCGTCGCCAGCGGGTTGGCAATGCCTTTACCGGCAATGTCCGGCGCCGAACCGTGGCACGGCTCGTACATGCCCTTGTTGTTGGAATCCAGCGAGGCCGACGGCAGCATGCCGATCGAACCGGTGAGCATCGACGCTTCGTCGGAGAGGATGTCGCCGAACATGTTGTCGGTGACGATCACGTCGAACTGCTTGGGTGCGCGCACCAACTGCATGGCGGCGTTGTCGACGTACATGTGGCTCAGTTCGACTTCCGGGTAATCCTTGGCCACCTGCTCGACCACTTCACGCCACAACTGGCTGGATGCCAGCACGTTGGCCTTGTCCACCGAGCAGAGCTTCTTGCCACGAACCATGGCCATGTCGAAACCGACACGGGCGATGCGGCGAATTTCGCTTTCGCTGTACGGCAGGGTGTCGTAGGACTGACGCTCGCCATTGTCCAGCGTACGGGTACCACGCGGCGCGCCGAAGTAAATGCCGCCGGTCAGCTCACGGACGATGAGGATGTCCAGACCGGCAACGATTTCCGGCTTCAGGCTCGACGCGTCGGCCAGTTGCGGATAGAGGATCGCCGGGCGCAGGTTGCCGAACAGGCCCAGTTGCGCACGGATTTTCAGCAGACCGCGTTCAGGGCGGATATCACGCTCGATGGTGTCCCATTTCGGGCCACCGACAGCGCCCAGCAGCACGGCGTCGGCAGCGCGGGCGCGATCAAGGGTTTCGTCGGCCAGCGGCACGCCATGCTTGTCGATGGCCGCGCCACCGATCACGTCGTGGCTCAGCTCGAAGCCCAGGCTGTACTTGTCATTGGCCAATTCCAGCACCTTGACCGCTTCGGCCATGATTTCCGGACCAATACCGTCACCCGGGAGAATCAGAATCTGCTTGCTCATGCTTTCCTCGTGTCTTCAAGCGGTGCGCCAGTGAACGGCGCGCCGGGAAAAATTCTTATCGCTCAGCCATCAGTACGATTACATCGGTACTGAACGAGCCGTCGGCATCTATCTCAAAATACTCACGCACTTCGTTGCCCATCGACTGCTGCAACTGGCGGATCGCCGCGCGCATCACGTCAGGTGTGCGCATGCGCTCGACCCAACTGCTGTACTCCAGAAGCAGGCGCTGACGGGTGGTGCTGCGCACATGCAGACCGGCTTCGCTGACCTGGCGCAGCCACTCGGCGGCGGAGTAGTCGCGGACATGGCTGGTGTCGCGCAACACTTCAACGCTTTGCAGGTAAGTGTCGAACAACGCACTGCCCGGTGACAACACATCAACGAACGCCGCCACCCCGCCCGGCTTCAGCACCCGACGCACTTCGCGCAAGGCCTGACCGAGGTCGCTCCAGTGATGCGCCGAATAGCGGCTGAACACAAAATCGAACTCGCCATCGGCGAACGGCAAGCGCTCGGCAGCACCGTTGACGGTAATGATGTTGCTCAAGCCGCGATCGACGGCAGCGCCGGCAACCACATCAAGCATTTGCTGCGACAAGTCGTAAGCCACCACTTCCCTGACCAGCGGCGCGACATGGAAACTGACGTGACCGGCGCCACAGCCCAGATCCAGCACCCGCGCTCCACCCTGCCCGGCCAGTTCAGCCTGGAGCAGCGCGAATTCGCTGCCTTGGGCGTGAACCGCGCTGCTCAGGTAAGCGGCTGCCTGTTCGCCGAATTGCTTCTGGACGACCTGGGTGTGCTGGGCGGTGCTGGTCATGGATCACATCCTGTAAGCAGTGTTATTTGAAATACATTCCCTGTGGGAGCGAGCCTGCTCGCGAAGAGGCCCGCCCTGACTACATCAATCCCGAATCAAGCGTCGCGAAACAACCACGGCTGACTAACCCGATGCTTGGCTTCGAACGTCGCAATCGCATCGCCGTCCTGCAAGGTCAGGCCGATATCGTCAAGACCATTGAGCAGGCAGTGCTTGCGGAACGCGTCGACCTCGAAGCTGTAGACCTTGCCATCCGGGCGGGTCACGGTCTGCGCTTGCAAGTCGATCTGCAATTGATAACCCGGCTCGGCTTCAACCTGCTTAAACAGTTCATCAACTTCTGCATCGCTGAGGATGATCGGCAGCAGGCCGTTCTTGAAACTGTTGTTGAAGAAAATGTCGGCGTAACTCGGCGCGATGATGCTGCGGAAACCGTACTCTTCCAGCGCCCACGGCGCGTGTTCACGGCTCGAGCCGCAGCCGAAGTTCTCGCGGGCGAGCAATACGCTGGCACCCTGATAGCGCTCGGCGTTGAGGACGAAATCCTTGTTCAACGGGCGCTTGGAGTTGTCCTGGTACGGCTGGCCGACATCCAGATAACGCCACTCGTCGAACAGGTTCGGACCGAAACCGGTGCGCTTGATCGACTTCAAGAACTGCTTGGGAATGATCTGATCAGTGTCGACGTTGGCACGATCCAGAGGCGCGACAAGACCAGTGTGCTGGGTAAAAGCTTTCATGCTGCGCTCCTTTTAGATCAATTCACGAACGTCGATGAAACGGCCGTTCACTGCTGCTGCGGCAGCCATGGCCGGGCTGACCAGGTGGGTACGGCCACCGGCGCCCTGACGGCCTTCGAAGTTACGGTTGGAAGTCGAGGCGCAATGCTCGCCGGACTCCAAACGGTCCGGGTTCATCGCCAGGCACATCGAGCAACCCGGCTCGCGCCATTCGAAACCGGCCTCAAGGAAAATCTTGTCCAGCCCTTCGGCTTCCGCCTGCGCCTTGACCAGACCCGAGCCCGGCACGACGATCGCCTGCTTGATGGTCGAGGCCACCTTGCGGCCCTTGGCGATCACCGCAGCGGCGCGCAAGTCTTCGATGCGCGAGTTGGTGCAGGAACCGATGAACACGCGATCAAGCTGAATGTCGGTGATCGCCTGATTGGCGGTCAAACCCATGTATTTCAAGGCGCGGACGATCGAGTCGCGCTTGACCAGATCCATTTCCTTGGCCGGGTCCGGCACGTTCTGATCAACAGCCAAAACCATCTCAGGCGAAGTGCCCCAGCTGACTTGCGGCTTGATTTGCGCGGCGTCGAGCTCGACCACGGTGTCGAATTTGGCATCGGCGTCGGAGACCAGGTCTTTCCAGGCTTCGACGGCCATGTCCCACTGCTCGCCTTTCGGCGCGAATGGACGACCTTTGACGTAGTCGATGGTCTTCTGATCCGCCGCCACCAGGCCGACGCGGGCGCCGGCTTCGATGGACATGTTGCAGATGGTCATGCGGCCTTCGACGGACAGATCACGGATCGCGCTGCCGGCAAATTCGATGGCATGGCCGTTACCGCCGGCGGTGCCGATCTTACCGATCACCGCAAGGACGATGTCCTTGGCGGTCACGCCGAACGGCAATTGGCCTTCGACGCGCACCAGCATGTTCTTCATTTTTTTGGCGACCAGGCACTGTGTGGCGAGGACGTGCTCGACCTCGGAGGTGCCGATGCCGTGGGCCAACGCACCGAATGCGCCGTGGGTCGAGGTGTGCGAATCGCCGCAAACCACGGTCATGCCCGGCAAGGTCGCGCCCTGCTCCGGACTGATCACGTGAACGATGCCCTGACGCACGTCGTTCATCTTGAATTCGACGATGCCGTATTCATCGCAGTTGTCGTCGAGGGTCTGCACCTGCAAACGCGAAACCTGATCGGCAATGGCTTCGATGCCGCCCTTGCGCTCAGGGGTGGTCGGTACGTTGTGGTCCGGGGTCGCAATGTTGGCATCGATGCGCCAAGGCTTGCGCCCGGCCAGACGCAAGCCTTCGAAAGCTTGCGGCGAAGTCACTTCGTGGATGATGTGACGATCGATGTAGATCAGCGCCGAGCCATCGTCGCGCTGCTTGACCAAATGCGAATCCCAGAGCTTGTCGTAGAGCGTTTTGCCGGCCATCAGACGGTTCCTCATCAGCTTGTTTCTATGCCCTGGGCTTATCAATAACCCTTTGGCTTGTGAGGCCGATCCTATGGGGTTAGATTAAATAACTCAAATTCATATTTTTTATGCTTTGGATAACCAACTGGAATGCGACATGGACTTGGCTAACCTCAACGCTTTTATTGCCATCGCCGAGACCGGCAGCTTCTCCGGCGCCGGCGAACGCCTTCATCTGACCCAACCGGCGATCAGCAAGCGCATCGCCGGTCTTGAGCAGCAATTGAAGGTGCGCCTGTTCGACCGCTTGGGCCGTGAAGTCGGCCTGACCGAGGCCGGTCGCGCCCTGCTGCCACGGGCTTATCAGATTCTCAACGTGCTCGACGACACCCGCCGCGCCCTGACCAACCTGACCGGCGAGGTCAGCGGTCGCCTGACGCTGGCCACCAGTCACCACATCGGCCTGCATCGCTTGCCGCCTCTATTAAGGGAGTTCACCCGCCGCTACCCACAGGTTGCGCTGGATATTCAGTTTCTTGATTCGGAAGTGGCCTACGAGGAAATTCTCCACGGCCGCGCAGAATTGGCGGTCATCACCCTCGCGCCAGAGCCGCATACCTTGGTCAAAGCCACGCCGGTGTGGGACGACCCGCTGGATTTCGTCGTCGCCCCGGAGCATTCGCTGATCAACAACGGTGCCGTCAGTCTGGCGGACATCGCCGGCCACCCCGCGGTTTTCCCCGGCGGCAACACCTTTACCCACCACATCGTCCAGCGTTTGTTCGAAGCCCAGGGCCTGACGCCGAACATCGCCATGAGCACCAACTACCTGGAAACCATCAAGATGATGGTCTCCATTGGCCTGGCCTGGAGCGTGCTGCCGCGCACCATGCTCGACGAACAAGTGGCAAGCATCGCATTGCCGGGCATACAGCTCACTCGCCAGCTAGGCTATATCTTGCACACCGAACGGACGCTATCGAATGCAGCACGCGCCTTCATGGCCCTGCTGGATGCACAAATCGATCGGCCAGGGATCCCGGCCTGACTTGTGCTACTCCTATAGAGCCGCTCCTGTGCCTAACGCCACTCAGCTCAAGGCCCGCTGACAATGCCGAAATCTGTTGACCGAACTCCGCCGATGCCGCGAATCCAGGCCGTCGATCCGCGCCATTCCGAGCAGAGCTGGGAAAGCGCGCCGCAATTGCTCGCCGCGCTCAACGGCGCGCGGCTCGGCGCCTGGTATTGGGACATCGAGCGTGGGCAGATCAGCTGGTCGCGGGGCACCCAGGCGTTGTTCGGTTTCGATCCACGGCAGCCGTTGCCCGCCGATTTGGAATACCTCGACCTGTTGCCGCCGGAAGACCGCGCGAAAACCGTGCGTGCTTTCCACGCGGTGATCGCCGGCGCGCCGCTGGAGCAGGCGATGCATCACCGCATCCGCTGGCCCGACGGCAGCCTGCACTGGCTGGAGATCAGCGGCAGCCTGCTGCCAGACAAGAACGGCCGGCCCCGAATGATCGGGGTGATTCGCGAAATCACCCACCAACGCCAGCGCGAGCAGGCCTTGAGCAGCTCGGAGAAACGTTTCGCTACACTTTTCCACCTATGCCCGAACATGGTTCTGCTGACCCGTCAGGATGACGGTCTGATCAGCGAGGCCAACCAGTATTTCGAAAGCCTGTTCGGCTGGCCGGTGCAAAGCGCGATCGGCCGCACCACCCTGGAACTGGGCTTGTGGGTGCAACCCGAGCAACGCGCCGAACTGGTGAAGAAAACCAAAGCCAAGGGCGAGCTGATTAGCATGGAAGTGCAGTTCCGCGCCAGCAATGGCCAGGTGCACGACGGCATCCTCAGCGCGCAGAAGGTCGAGCTCGAAGGCCAGCCCTATCTGCTCAGCACCTTCCTCGACACCACCGAACGCAAAGCCGCCGAACTGGCCTTGAAGGACAGCCAGGAACGCCTCGACCTGGCGCTGGATTCAGCGCAACTCGGCACTTGGGACTGGCACATCCCCAGCGGCATGCTTTACGGCTCGGCGCGCGCTGCGCAATTGCACGGGCTGGAGCCGATTCCATTCCATGAATCATTCGAGGAGTTTTTCGAAGGCGTGCCGGGCGAGGAACGCGACAGCATGCGCGACGCGTACCGCAGCCTGCGCGAAGGCCCCGCCGGCAATTATCAACTGACCTATCGCGTGCAATTGCCCGACGGCAGCTCGCGCTATCTGGAAAGCCGCGCGCGTCTCTATCGCGACGACAACGGCGCACCGCTTCGCATGGCCGGCACGTTGCTGGACATCACCGATCAGGTCGAGCGCGAGCAGCGTCTGGTGGCCTCGGAAGAGAAATTCGCCACGCTGTTTCAGGTCAGCCCTGATCCGATCTGCGTCACGCGCCAGGAAACCGGGGAGTTCATCGAGATCAATTCCAGCTTCAGCCAGACCTTTGGCTGGAGCGCCGCCGATGTGATTGGCCACACCGCCGAGGAAATCGGCCTGTGGGACGCCTCGGCGAAAAGCCTGCAACGCATCGAACGGGTGATTCGCGAACAAGGCCTGAGCAACGTGGCCATTCTCGTCCAGCACAAGGACGGCCAGTCGCTGACCTGCGTGATTTCCAGCCGGCAGATCAGCGTCGGCGACCAGCCGTGCATCGTCACCACCCTGCGCGACATCACCCAGCAACAACGCTCGGAAGCAGCGCTGAAGGCCAGCGAAGAAAAATTCGCCAAGGCGTTTCACTCCAGCCCCGACGCCATCACCATCACCGAGCGCGACACCGGGCGTTATCTTGAGGTCAACGATGGCTTCTGTCGCCTCACCGGCTACCGCGCCGACGAAGTGGTGGGCAAAACCGTTTATCAGGTGGGGATCTGGGCCGAAGAGAAACAGCGCTCGACCTTACTCGCCGAGTTGCAGATCAAGGGCCGCGTGCATCATCAGGAAATGCTCGGGCGCAACAAGCGCGGCGAATTGCTCACGGTGGAAGTCTCGGTCGAGCCGATCACGCTCAATGAAACCGCGTGCCTGCTGCTGACCGCGCGCGACGTCAGCCTGTTGAAGAACGCCGAAGCGCAGATTCGTCACCTGGCCTATCACGACCCGCTGACCAACCTGCCCAACCGCGCCCTGCTGATGGATCGCCTGAGCCAGCAGATCGCCCTGCTCAAGCGCCACAATCTGCGCGGCGCCTTGCTGTTTCTCGACCTCGATCACTTCAAGCACATCAACGATTCCCTCGGCCACCCGGTCGGCGACACCGTGCTGAAAATCATCACCGCGCGGCTCGAAGCCAGTGTGCGCATGGAAGACACGGTGGCGCGCCTCGGTGGCGATGAGTTTGTGGTGTTGCTCAGCGGCCTCGAAGGTTCGCGCAGTGAAGTCAGCGAACAAGTGCGCGCGCTGGCCGACACCATTCGCGAATTGCTTTCGGAGCCGATGTTCCTTGATGGCCAGCGCCTGCAAGTGACGCCGAGCATTGGCGTGGCGCTGATTCCCGATCACGGCTCGACTCCGACCGACCTGCTCAAACGCGCCGACATCGCCCTGTACCGGGCCAAGGATTCCGGGCGCAACACCACGCAGATGTATCACAACACCATGCAGAAAGCGGCCAGCGAACGCCTGCGCATGGAGACCGACCTGCGTCTTGCGCTGTCGCGCGGCGAGTTCAACGTGCATTTTCAGCCACAGGTCGATGCCCGCGACAACCGCATCATCGGCGCCGAAGCCCTGGTGCGCTGGAACCATCCCGAACTCGGCGCGCAATCGCCCACCGAGTTCATCAAGGTACTGGAAGACAGCGGCCTGATTCTTGAAGTCGGCACGTGGATCCTCGATGAAGCCTGCAACGCCTTCAAACAACTGATCGCGTTGAAACTGGTCGACCCGCTCAACTTCAGCCTGTGCGTGAACATCAGCCCCCGGCAGTTCCGCCAGAACGATTTCGTGGAACGCATCGAACACAGCATGACCAGCCACGGCCTGCCCTGCTCGCTGCTGAAACTGGAAATCACCGAAGGCATCGTCATCCAGAATCTGGAAGACACCATCAGCAAAATGCGCCGCTTGAAAAAGCTCGGCGTGAGCTTCGCCATGGACGACTTCGGCACCGGTTATTCGTCGCTGACTTATTTGAAGCGCCTTCCGGTAGACACCCTGAAGATCGACCAGTCGTTCATCCGCGATGCGACCACTGACTCCAATGTTGCCGAGATCATTCGCGCAATTGTCGCGATGGCCCGCAGCCTTGAGCTGGAGGTCATTGCCGAGGGCGTGGAGACGCCAGCGCAACTGGCGTTTTTGCAGGGCCTGGAATGCCACTTGTATCAGGGCTATCTGCACAGCCGACCGGTGGGGTTGGAGGATCTGAAAAAACTGCTGCCCTGAATCGGCGGTCGCACAGACTGGCAACAGAGCAACAATTGCCACGGTTTGCGTCAGCCTGTAGGGTCGCGTTTTTTGCGCCGCTTCGAGATCAACCATGCAGGATGCATCCCTTCCCCGCCCGGCCCTGCTGGGCATCGACCTTGGCACCACCAACAGCCTGATCGCCGTCTGGCGTGAAGGCCGCGCCGAACTGATCCGCAACGCCCTCGGCGATGTGCTGACACCGTCGGTGGTCAGCCTTGATGAAGACGACACGATTCTGGTCGGCAAAGCCGCCCGCGCCCGCCTGACCACGCACCCGGAACGCACTGCCGCCGCGTTCAAGCGCTTCATGGGCAGCGACAGGCAAATCCAGCTCGGCTCTCGCCAGTTCAGCCCGGAAGAGTTGTCGGCGCTGGTACTTGGCTCACTCAAGCAGGACGCGGAAGCCTTTCTCGGCCAGGCGGTCACAGAAGCGGTCATTTCCGTACCGGCATATTTCAGTGACGAGCAGCGCAAGCGCACCTTGTTCGCCGCCGAACTGGCCGGGCTGTCCGTGACGCGCCTGATCAATGAACCGACCGCTGCCGCCATGGCGTACGGCCTGCACGAACAGAAGTTCGAACGCACGCTGATATTCGATCTCGGCGGCGGCACGTTCGACGTCACCGTGCTCGAATACGCATTGCCGCTGATCGAAGTGCACGCCTCCACCGGTGACAACTTTCTTGGCGGCGAAGACTTCACCGCCGCCCTGTTGCAGGCCTGCCTGAAACACTGGCAACTCACCCCCTCAACGATCGATGCACAAGCCATGGCCAGCCTCGGTGATGCGCTCGAACAGCTGAAATGCAAACTCGGCGAAGGCGCGCAGCACTTGAGCTGGCGGTATGCCGAGCAGACATTCGAATGGGAACTGGATGAAGCCGCTGCAGTGAAAATATGGGAGCTGTTGCTGGCCCGCTTGCGCGCGCCAATCGAACAGGCTCTGCGCGATGCCCGACTGAAACCGCGCGACCTCGACAGCCTGGTGCTGGTCGGTGGCGCCACGCGCATGCCGGCGGTGCAGCAAATGGTCGCCACATTGTTTGGACGCCTGCCTTATCGGCATCTTGATCCGGATACTATCGTGGCGCTGGGGGCGGCGACGCAGGCGGCATGCAAGGCGCGGGACGGTGCGGTGGAAGAATTGATTCTGACGGATGTCTGTCCGTATACGCTGGGGATTTCGACCAATCGTGGCGAAGGCGTCAGTGGCGCGTTCTCGCCGATCATCGAACGTAACACGGTGATTCCAACGTCACGGGTGCAGCGTTACTCGACGACGTTTGCGCAACAGACTGAAATCCGTGTCGCGGTGTATCAAGGGGAACGCCCGTGGGTACGCGACAATATTTTCATCGATTCTTTCGACATCCAGTTCACCCCTAGTGAGCAGCTGCAGAGCCTCGATGTGCGTTTCAGTTATGACATCAACGGCCTGCTGGAAGTCGACGTCACGCTTCTGGAAACCGGCGAACGTTACGGCCACAGCATCGACCGCAGCCCGACCGGACTGGATGAACAGGCGCGCAGAGACAGCCATGCCCGGCTCGCGACGCTCAAAGTCCACCCTCGCGACGCCCTGCCCAACCGCACCCTGCTCGCACGACTGGAGCGAGCATGGATGCAAACTCTGGGCGACGAGCGTGCGCGCATTGCCGAGTGGATGGACACCTTCAACACCGTGCTTGCCGGCCAGCAAGCCAGCGAAATCGCCAGCCACCGCTCAGCGCTGAATGATGCGCTTGATCAATTACGTTTTTAACCGTTTAGCCGTCGCAGATTGGCTTGCAAGCCACCGGCCAGAGTGTTTTCCCGCTCACTGCCCGGTGGCACGCCATAGCGATTGGGCAGCTTTTCTCCGGGAAAACCGAACAGCACCAACGGCAAGAACGGTAGAACTGGCGAAAGGCCGGCGATCAGCACAAACGTCGTGACGCCTCGCCCCATGTCATGAAGACGCCGCAAAATGGCACTGAGCAGCAGGGCGAGCGCTCCCCCAAGCACAACAAAAGCAGTAACCACCGAGCCGCTGAACAATGCCAGTAGCGGCGTGAGCAGCACGATACCGATGACTTGCGCAACGAATGCCTCACGACCCAGCCGACTACCGAGACGCCAGAATGCAGTTGCCGGCGTTGGAATGGTCTGTGCCTTGGCCAGCAACAAACGCTCCGACCACGACAGCAGGGCACTGAACACGAAGCGCAGACCGAGTCCGTTATCGAGGTCGTCCTTGGCCCGCTGCATACGTAAAAGGGTTTTCTGACTTGGTACACCGATACTGCCAAAACGCACGAGGTCCCTGAGCACATCCAGCGCCAGGTAAAAAGCGTCGCCGACACCCTCGTCCGACAGCGCCTCGCGAGGCGGATGAGGAGGTTCTCCCTTGATCAGACCGTGACGGAAGCCATCGAACCACTCCTGAGGGTTGACTACTTCGGTGATGCTTTCGAGCAGATATTTGCGCTGTTGCGCATTGAGCAGGGGATCGTGATACAGGACGCCCGCTAACAGCATGCGCCCAAGCAGATCATCATTGAACCGACCGATATCGCTGCGCATGCATTCAAACAACCGGTCATTACCCAGCAATCGGGTGCTGTCCAGAGCTTCCTGAACACTGAACAACTTGCGGGCCAGCAGCGAGTGCACCGGGTCGGCGGCTTGCAGCCAGCCGAGCAGACCGCTGGCGCTGCCCTGCTCTCGATTCAGGCGACAGAGCAGTGGCTGCAGACGTGCCAATGGGTGCTCACGCGCAACATTCATCCACTCAATGCAGCGTGCCGACTGCGCAGCCAACCAGCGTGTCGGTTCATCGAGCGTAGCAAGCAAGTACAGCGCCTGACGGTGCCACTCCCAGACATCGTCCCGGCTATCAATGGCCGGGAACACCATGCCCTGCGTGGCCAACTCAGCTTGCAGTTTCAGACCATCCAGCATGGTGTCTCGCTTGTCCAGACTGAATGCTTCGTCCAACCGCGCCAGCGAACCGGCATCGTAAGCGCGCAAACGGCGCATCCACAACAGGCTGAGCTCAAGCGGTTGGCCTTTGTGCAGTTCCGGCGGCAACGGGGTGGCGTGGTCGGCTGCCAGATACGCCTGCATTGCCAGTGGAATTGGCGCCTGGGTCAACCAGCAGATCTGTTGCCCGGCCTGATACTTGAAGCCCTCCAGCACCAATTGATCAAGAATATCCAGCGGTGCTGCTGCGTCCATGACACGTCCCAGCAAGGCCTCATCACCGCGATGCAACGCCCAGGCATGCTGATAGAGGATTTGTAGCGGCGGATCTTCGCTGTCGCTGATCAGCCACGCCAGCAGCGGCAATTCATCACCACTGATACGCCACTCGACAAATGCATCGGCGATGCCTCGCAATTCGAGCTGCCGGGCGCGGAACCAGCGCGCCAGTGTTTCCGGACGTTGTGACGGACTGCCGTATTCCTGACTGACATCATTCAGGTCAGTTGACCAGTCGCGGAAATTTTCTAGGCGGTCAAAGGCCTGGATCAGCAAGGGCAAGCGCTGCGGCTGGTGACGCGCGCACAAGTCCAGCAGCCATGACGCAGCTTTCGGGTGATGATGCTCGCGCCAGAGCTGTACCCATGCCTGTAACGCCAATTCCTCCATGCCCAGCGCGCTGCGCTGGCACGCCAGCAGATAGAGCCAATCGACCTGCTGAGGCGCAAGCCGATGCATCTCACCGACAATCTCGAGAAAATCCTTGCTGGCGATGCCGGCCTGACTGAACTGTATCGCCAGGCGTCGCAGCAACCCGTCATCAGCGGGTAGGGGCAGACACATGTGCTGCCCGGCGAAGTGTCGAAAGTCATCCAGCGAGGCTTCGCGGTGCAGGTAATCGAGGGTGCGCACGTACCAGAGCGTTTCCAGCTGCGCGGCAGCGGGCCAATGGCTGATCAATGACGTGTCGAATGGATCCGGCAACTCGATGCGCTGCAAGAACTCGTCGACATGCCGCGCATTGTCGAAATCCATGTCCAGCATCCGGCTTGCCCAGCTCAGGCGTTGGGCCAGCAAACGCGCGCAGACATGGGAAATCGGTCCCGCTTCCAGCAGTTCGCGCAATAACGGCCAGCAGACTTCGTCCAGCACTTCCAGCGCAAGACGATCAAGCTTGAGGTTAAATGCCTGCCATGCCGCCGGCTCGAACCGGCGGGCTGGATCGAGCAGCAAACTATCGAAATCCGCCATGATCCTGCCAGCGGGACTTACCTCGTCCTGGGTCTGTTCAACGGGCTCGGCAACTTCTTCGCGGGCAAAGCGTAACGCCAGCTCATAAGCTTCGCGCAGCGCCTGAAAACCTTCCGGATCGGTTTCGGGATGGTGTTGCGGCAAACGCGCACGATAGGCGCCACGAATGGTGTCGTTGTCTTTGGTGGGCTCGATACCCAAGCGAATCCAGCAACTCATGACCAGTCAAACTCCCCTAGCGTGTCAGGCCGCTCGGGAAGGTGCAGAGGCATATTCCATGGCAATTGCGCAAATAATTCACGGGCATCGCGATCAAGATTGTGGATGACCACGGTGGTACCGATATAGTCGCCCTGCCGGTCAAATTCGTGGCTCAATTCCTCGTCCTTGTTGCCCAGGCAATGCCAGAAGGCCTTGCCGACGACGAAACCATTCAGATAGCTCGTCCAACTGTCGTAGTAGTAGCGCGCACGTGCCGCCATGCGACCATGCAGCCAAAGGCTTTCGGTCAGGTCGATCCATCCGTGCAGCACCGCGGAGCGCAGCAGAAATCCCATGCGGCCAATATCCCAGGCGCGGATGCCGCCAGAACCACACTCGCCGAATGTGCGGCTGGCCAACTCATAAAACGCGCGCTGACGAGTACCCAGCGAGTCGAGCAATGACTGCCATTCTGACGGCAGGCATCGCTCCCACTGGCGATAGGCTTCGTTCAGTTGCGTCGCGTGCCCGTTATCGGCCGTTCTGAGCATGTCCAATAATTGCGGGCGCGTGGTAATCCCCCAACCGCCTTCAACATCGACATGCTTGAGATCGAAACAATAGGTGGGTGCGGTGTAATCGGCGTCGGGATTGAGGGCGACAAGAGGCGATGAAAGCGCATATAGCCAGCGCTGTTCCAATTCGTCCATGAACAAAGGCTCCGTGCCGGTGGAAATAGGGAAAGCCGGCTTGATGGGCGCCGATTGTAAAGAGCCCCGCCGACAGCGGCAAACCCAGCATCACTTTTTCTGTGCCCACAAAAAAGGCCCCGACGTATCGGGGCCTTTCGTTCAGCGGCTTATCGCCGGTTCGGGCGATTGTGTGTCAGCACATGAATCAATGCTGCAACGCCGGCTGCTGCGCTCCATTGATCGGGATGCGCTTGGCTTTCGCTTCTTCCGGGATCACACGGAGCAGGTCGATGCTCAGCAGGCCGTTGCGCAGCGCAGCGTCCTTGATCTCGATGTGATCGGCCAGACGGAACGACAGCTTGAAGGCTCGCTGGGCGATGCCTTGATGCAAGAACGTGACGCTCTCGTCAGTGTCACGCTTGCCGCCACTGATGGTCAGCACACCCTTCTCGACTTGCAGGTCCAGGTCTTCTTCCTGGAAACCGGCGGCCGCAACGACGATACGGTATTGGTCATCACCGTGTTTTTCGACGTTGTAAGGTGGATAGCTGCTGCCTGGCTCGTTGCGCAGGGCGGTTTCGAACAGGTCGTTGAAACGGTCGAAACCTACCGAGGAACGGAACAGTGGCGCGAGAGAAAATGCAGTACTCATGATTCAAATCTCCTGAAAACAATCAGCAAGGTTTTGTGTCTCCGCGACCCGAATTCGGCATCGCGTAACCCTTAGATAGGGACCGCTGTTTTGATTTCAAGAGATTATTTTGAGATTTTTTATGCGGCCTCGACGAACGGCAATCCGAGCAGACGCGAGACTTGATCCGGCTCGGTTTCACGGCGCAGAACGGTGAAAAGCTCGGCGGCTTCCGGGTAGTTGCGCGTCAGCATGGCCAGCCATTGCTTGAGGCGACCGGGCGATTGGCGCGCGGTCATCTGCGCTTTGGCCTGCAGCCAGAAGTCCTGAATCAGCGGCATCAGCTCGGCCCAAGTCATCTCGACGACCTCTTCGCCAGCGCGCGCCGCAGCGATCTGCCGAGCGAGATCCGGGCGGGAGACCAGACCCCGACCGAGCATAATGTCTTTCACGCCACTGATTTCGCGGCAACGGCGCCAGTCTTCGACGCTCCAGATATCGCCGTTGGCGAACACAGGCACCTTGACCACGTCCTGCACGCGCGGGATCCACTCCCAATGTGCCGGCGGTTTGTAGCCGTCCATTTTCGTCCGCGCATGTACGACGATGTGCTCTGCCCCGCCTTCGGCCAGCGCCGTGGCGCAGACCAGCGAGCCGTCAGGACTGTCGAAACCCAGGCGCATTTTCGCGGTGACCGGGATGTGCGCCGGTACGGCGCGACGGACATGTTCGACGATCTGGTTGAGCAGCTCCGGCTCCTTGAGCAGCACGGCGCCGCCGCGGGATTTGTTGACGGTCTTGGCCGGGCAGCCGAAGTTCAGATCGATCACTTCCGAGCCGAGCTCGCAGGCCAGCGCGGCGTTTTCCGCCAGGCATACCGGATCAGAACCGAGCAATTGCACGCGCAGCGGCACGCCGGACGCGGTGCGAGCGCCGTTGAGCAGCTCGGGGCCGAACTTGTGGAAGTACGCCGGGGTGAGCAACTGGTCGTTGACCCGAATGAATTCGGTCACGCACCAGTCGATGCCGCCAACGCGGGTCAGCACGTCGCGCAGGATGTCGTCGACCAACCCTTCCATGGGCGCCAGAGCAATTTGCATGGGAAACACTACTTGAAGAAAAAACGTGCGGCAGTTTACTGGATATCGTGGAAGACCGCAGAACAACACATCTCTCTGTGGGAGCGAGCCTGCTCGCGAAGGCGGCCTGTCAGTTCATGCATGTGTGACTGACCTGACGCTTTCGCGAGCAGGCTCGCTCCCACAGGGTGAGATTTACATCGCCTCTGCAATCTGGATCGCCGGGCCATAGCCTTCGATGAATTCAGCCGGCATGCGCTTGGGCTTGCCGGTCGACAGTTCGATGCAGACAAACGTGGTCTGCGCGCGCAGCAGGGTGGCGTTGTCGCTGGGGCGTTTGAGCTGGAAATGCCGGGTCATTTTCAGGCGCTGATCCCAGTCGACGATCCACGTCGCCAGCTGCAGTTCATCGCCTTCGTAGGCGGCGGCCAGGTAATCGATTTCATGGCGGACGACCGCCATCGCCCGATCCAGCCGCCGGTATTCGACCAGGTCCAGGCCGAGGCGCTGCGAATGGCGCCAGGCGCAGCGCTCGAGCCAGGTCACGTACACCGCGTTATTGGCGTGCCCGAGCCCGTCGATGTCTTCGGCGCCTACTTGCAGATCAATGGTAAACGGCGTTGCCCGATCCCAGCCCATGCCCCACTCCCGGTCAAAGTATTCAACCGGGGCAGTGTAACGGAGCTCAGGCCGATTGGCGCGTTTGAAGGCTGCGACCGGCAAGCAGTGATAACACACCATCAATCACTCGAGGGTCGGCCAGCACCCGCTGATGGCCGCCGCTTTCCAGGCGCAGCAGGCGGCTGTCGAACCAGGCTTCGTGAATCAATTGCGATTCTTTGACCGAGACGAAATTGTCGTCCTCGGCGTGCACGATCAGGCCGGGCATATCCAGTTGATAGTGGGCCACGTCCAGCGTTGCGGCGCGCATGCCGACGTCCTGCTCGACCTGACGAATAAACGCCGAACGCGCGCGCGGCGGCATGCCAACCATTCGCGCAAAACCGCGCAGCACGCCGAGAATCCGCGACGGTGCGGCGATGCTGACCAGAGTTTCCGTGCGCAGACCCAATTGCACGGCGAGCATCGCGCTGGCGCCGCCCATGGAATGGCCGATAACCGCTTGCAGCGGCGGCAATTCGGCAGCCGCTTCAAGCATGGCGCGGGCGAACAGCACTACATTGGCTTCGCGCCCAGGGGAGCGACCGTGAGCCGGGCCATCAAGCGCGACGACGGTATAGCCGGCATCGACCAGAGCATTGATCAGCGAGGCGAACTGCGTTGGCCGCCCTTCCCAACCATGCATCAGCAACACTGTCGGGCCTTGGCCCCAGCGCAGCGCCGACAGGCCGAAGCGCAACGTGATGCGTTCGGAGCTGGCCAACAGCGGCAGCTCCCAATCGCGCAGCGGTAGCGCGCGGGGCGTCATGAACGCCAGACGCATTTTGCTCGCCACCAGCTTCGGTGCAAACCAGCCCAAGGTACCGTTAACGCCACGAACCCACTTCAACGCGTTCATCGCACTCTCCTCAGGCTTGTTGCCTTCAGGTCAACGCACCGCCGACTTGGCGGCGCGCAGCAATCGATCGGATAACTCTCCCGGACCCAGCGCCCTGGCCAAGGCCAGACCACCGACCATCAACGCGACATCGGCCAAAGCCTTGTCGGTGTCTTCAGGGCTGGCGGCCAGTTGCGCGACCATCAGCTCCAGATGCTCGTTCAGCGCGATGCGGAACGACTCCGGCAAACGCCCCAATTCGCCAATCGAGGCCGGAATCGGGCATGCGGCTTCGCTGGAATCCCGGTGTTTGCGTGACAGGTAGAACGCAGCCACCAAAGCGCGACGCTCTTCGCCGGTCAGATCGGCGTCCATGTCGGCAATCAGGTCGCGACGGCGGCCCAGCAGTTGCTTGAACGCTTCGAGCATCATCGCGTCCTTGCTTTCGAAGTGTGCGTAGAAGCCGCCGACGGTCAGGCCGGCTGCGCCCATCACTTCGCCCACGCTCGGGTCAGCCGGGCCGCGCTGAATCAGTGCGGCGCTGGCAGCCTTGAGGATGCGTTCGCGGGTTTGAGCTTTTTTATCGTTCATCGTTGCCTCCGAATATTACGACTAGAATATTATTCGCATAATAATATTCCGCAAGTCATGAATATGACCGCTGGTCTGAAGCACAGTGTAAGGAAAAAGGAGAGTTGGCCAAACGCCGGACAAACAAAAGGGCCATTCAATAATTGAATGACCCTTATAAATCCCGCAGAGCGGGTAATCGTGGCGTCCCCTAGGGGACTCGAACCCCTGTTACCGCCGTGAAAGGGCGGTGTCCTAGGCCACTAGACGAAGGGGACACAAACCCTTCTATACAACTGATCAGTGCTGAGAGCTGATCGATTCAAGGCCGGTGTGGCCAGACCTTGAACTGTAAAATTGGTGGAGCTAAGCGGGATCGAACCGCTGACCTCCTGCATGCCATGCAGGCGCTCTCCCAGCTGAGCTATAGCCCCGGATTTTTCGCCTCGCGGCGGAGTGATCTCTTGCAACATCACTTCTGTAAAACTGGCGTCCCCTAGGGGACTCGAACCCCTGTTACCGCCGTGAAAGGGCGGTGT
Organism: Pseudomonas sp. Sample_21; assembly: GCF_004307525.1. Taxonomy (NCBI): domain Bacteria; kingdom Pseudomonadati; phylum Pseudomonadota; class Gammaproteobacteria; order Pseudomonadales; family Pseudomonadaceae; genus Pseudomonas; species Pseudomonas sp. Sample_21. The sequence continues at coordinate 17,996 of NZ_RCNZ01000040.1, forward strand.
CCTAGGCCACTAGACGAAGGGGACGCAAACCCTTCTATACAACTGATCAACGCTGAGTGTTGATCGCTTCAAGGCCGGTGTGGCCAGACCTCGAAGTGTAAATTGGTGGAGCTAGACGGGATCGAACCGTCGACCTCTTGCATGCCATGCAAGCGCTCTCCCAGCTGAGCTATAGCCCCTCATCGCTGAGGACGGGGCGAATCTTAAGGGCGTATCGAAAGCCTGTCAAACTTATTTTTGAAAAATTTCAAAATTTTTTGCCGGGATAACAATCACTTACCGCCCTCCCCCGTAAATTCGGGAGAAACGCCGGAGGCAGGATCAAAAGATCGCAGCCTTCGGCAGTCCTGCAGAGAAGCAAAAGCAATCAGGCGATGGCGCCCAAGAGCTTTTCCCACTCTTTGTTTTCTTTCTTCGACACGCCGCCCAGCAGGTCAATCGCCTGGCGCAAGCGGAATCGGGTGAGATCCGGGCCGAGGATTTCCATCGCATCGAGCACCGACACCGAACTCGCCTGCCCGGTGATCGCAGCAAACATCAGCGGCATCGCGTCGCGCAGTTTCAGCTCCAAAGATTCGACCACCGCCTGAATCGTCGCGGTGATGCTGTCCTTCTCCCACTGCCGCAGGCTTTCCAGTTTCCACAGGATCAACTGCATCAACTGGCGAACCTGATCGCCGGAGAGCTTTTTCGACTCAAACAGCTTGGCATCCGGATTCACGCCGCCGGCAAAGAAGAACCCCGCCAGCGGTGCGACCTGGCTGAACGTTTCAACCCGGCCCTGCACGTGCGGCGCGATCTTCATCATGTAGTCGGAGTTGAACGCCCACTTCTGCACGCGGGCGGCAAACTCTTCCACCGGCAGATCGCGCAGCCACTGGCCGTTGAGCCACGACAGCTTCTCGATATCGAAGATCGGCCCGCCGAGGGATACGCGCTTGAGGTCGAAGTTGTCGACCATTTCCTGCAGCGAGAACTTCTCGCGCTCGTCCGGCATCGACCAGCCCATGCGCCCGAGGTAGTTGAGCATCGCTTCCGGCATGAAGCCCATGCGCTCGTAGAACGTCACCGAGGTCGGGTTCTTGCGCTTGGACAGCTTGCTCTTGTCCGGGTTGCGCAGCAGCGGCATGTAGCACAGCTCCGGCTGTTCCCAGCCGAAGTATTCGTACAGCAAAATCAGTTTCGGTGCCGATGGCAGCCATTCTTCGCCACGCAGCACGTGGGTGATGCCCATCAGATGGTCATCGACGACGTTGGCGAGGAAGTACGTCGGCAGGCCGTCGGTCTTCATCAGCACTTGCATGTCCATGCGATCCCACGGGATCTCGACGTCGCCACGCAGCATGTCCGGTACCACGCAGACGCCTTCGCTCGGCACTTTCATGCGGATCACGTGCGGTTCGCCAGCAGCCAGACGCGCGGCGACTTCTTCCTTCGACAGCAGCAGTGCGCGACCGTCGTAGCGCGGGGTTTCGCCGCGAGCCATTTGCTCGGCGCGCATCTGATCGAGTTCTTCAGCAGTGCAGAAGCACGGGAACGCATGGCCCATGTCGACCAGTTGCTGGCAGTACTTCTGATAGATATCGCCGCGCTCGCTCTGCCGATATGGGCCGTGCGGGCCGCCGACGTCCGGGCCTTCGCTCCAGTCGATGCCGAGCCAGCGCAGGGCGTCGAAGATCTGCTGTTCGGACTCGCGGGTCGAACGCAACTGATCGGTGTCTTCAATGCGCAGGATGAACTCACCGCCGTGCTGCTTGGCAAAGCAGTAGTTGAACAATGCGATGTAAGCGGTACCTACGTGGGGGTCCCCGGTAGGCGATGGCGCGATGCGAGTGCGGACGGTGGTCATGGCTTGTCTCGAAAAAATGAAGAGCAGAACAATCAAGCGGCGAATGGTAACAGGCGACACCCGCCCCGCTCCAGCGGGCAGGGTATTTAAGCCGGATGCGCTAGGCCGTCCGATTTGTGTGAAGGCCATTCGCGAGCAGGCTCGCTCCCACAGGGATACACAATGATCGATGGGACGCAGAGCGTCCCGGGCGGCATTCCCACGCAGAGCGTGGGAACGATCCCTTATACCGTAAGCAATCGTTCGCGCAGTTTGGCAATCTCGTCACGCATCTGCGCCGCCGCTTCAAACTCCAGATCCCGCGCCAGTTGGTACATCTTCTCTTCCAGCGCGCGGATGCGTTTGGTGATTTCGCTTGGCGAGCGCAACTCGGCTTCGTACTTGGCGTTCTCTTCGGCGGCCTTGGCCATGCCTTTGCGTTTCTTGCTGCGCGAACCCGGCACGGTGGCGCCTTCCATGATGTCGGCGACGTCCTTGATCACACCTTTTGGGGTAATGCCGTTCTCAAGGTTGAAGGCGATCTGCTTCTCGCGACGGCGCTCGGTCTCACCAATCGCCCGCTCCATCGAACCGGTCATGCGATCAGCGTAGAGAATCGCCCGGCCATTGAGGTTACGCGCCGCGCGACCGATGGTCTGGATCAGCGAGCGCTCGGAACGCAGGAAGCCTTCCTTGTCGGCATCGAGAATCGCCACCAGCGACACTTCCGGCATGTCGAGGCCTTCACGCAGCAGGTTGATCCCGACCAGCACATCGAACACGCCGAGGCGCAAATCGCGGATGATCTCGACGCGCTCGACGGTGTCGATGTCCGAGTGCAGATAACGCACGCGCACGCCGTGGTCGGCGAGGTAATCGGTCAGGTCTTCGGCCATGCGCTTGGTCAGCGTGGTGACCAGCACACGTTCTTCGATCGCTACACGCTTGGTGATTTCCGAGAGCAAGTCATCGACCTGGGTCAGCGCCGGCCGCACTTCAACCTGCGGGTCGACCAGGCCAGTCGGCCGCACCACCTGTTCGACCACGCGCCCGGCGTGCTCGGCTTCGTAATTGCCGGGCGTTGCCGAGACGAAAATGGTTTGCGGGCTGACCCCTTCCCACTCGTCGAAACGCATGGGCCGGTTGTCCAGCGCCGAAGGCAAGCGGAAGCCGTACTCAACGAGGGTTTCCTTGCGCGAGCGGTCGCCCTTATACATCGCGCCGACCTGCGGCACGCTGACGTGGGATTCATCGATCACCAGCAAGGCGTCGGCAGGCAGATAGTCGTAAAGCGTGGGCGGCGCCGCGCCGGCCGGACGCCCGGAAAGGTAGCGCGAGTAGTTTTCGATGCCGTTGCAATAGCCCAGTTCGAGGATCATTTCCAGGTCGAAACGGGTGCGCTGTTCCAGACGCTGGGCTTCCACCAGTTTGTTGTTGCTGCGCAGGTATTCGAGGCGCTCCTGCAATTCGACCTTGATGCCTTCGATAGCATCGAGCAGGGTTTCCCGAGGCGTCACGTAGTGGCTCTTCGGATAGAAAGTGAAGCGCGGCATCTTGCGGATGACTTCGCCGGTCAGCGGATCAAACGCGGAAATGCTCTCGACCTCGTCATCGAACAGCTCGATGCGGATCGCTTCGAGGTCGGATTCCGCCGGGAAGATATCGATCACGTCACCGCGCACGCGGAACGTCGCCCGGGCGAAATCCATGTCGTTGCGGGTGTATTGCAGGTCGGCCAGGCGCCGCAGCAGCGCACGCTGATCAAGCTTGTCGCCGCGATCAACGTGCAAGACCATTTTCAGATAGGTTTCCGGACTGCCCAGACCATAGATGCACGACACCGTGGTGACGATGATCGCATCTTTGCGCTCGAGCAACGCTTTGGTCGCGGACAGTCGCATCTGCTCGATGTGGTCGTTGATCGAGGCGTCCTTCTCGATGAAGGTGTCGGACGACGGCACATACGCTTCGGGCTGGTAGTAGTCGTAGTAGGAAACGAAGTATTCAACGGCGTTGTTCGGGAAGAACGCCTTGAACTCCCCATACAACTGCGCGGCCAGGGTCTTGTTCGGCGCCAGTACCAGCGTTGGCCGCTGGACCTGGGAGATGACGTTGGCAATGCTGAAGGTCTTGCCCGAACCGGTCACACCGAGCAGTGTCTGGTGCGCCAGCCCGGCGTCAATGCCCTCAACCAACTGGCGAATGGCTTCCGGCTGATCGCCGGCAGGCTCGAAGCGGGTGACTAGCTGGAATTCCGACATACACACCTCTGGAATCGCGGCGTTCCGCGTCAGGCGGAGCACCACGAGGACGACCGCAAACGACCGATGTCGCGCAAGAAAAAACCTGGATTGTGCTGAATGTGGTGGCGATTGCCTGACCTTTCAAGGCAAACGTCCTACATCCGGTAAAGAGTCTGACAAAGTCAATCGACTAACGGTCAAGAAATAATCGGAAAAACTTACCCTAAAAGCCGATTCGCCTGTCGCCATTGCGCGGTGATGGCCTCTATACTAGCTCCCCGTTTGTGCACCGCTCTAGTGCATTCGGCTGGAGCGCGACACGTCCCTCCACTCTCCATTCAGAGCCGCCGTAATAATGAGCCTGTTCTCCGCTGTCGAAATGGCACCCCGCGATCCAATCCTGGGCCTCAACGAAGCATTCAACGCCGATACCCGGACCACCAAGGTCAACCTGGGCGTGGGCGTGTACTGCAACGAAGAGGGGCGAATTCCACTGCTGCGCGCGGTGATCGAAGCCGAGACGATTCGCGTCGCGCAACACGCTTCGCGCGGTTACCTGCCGATCGATGGCATCGCTGCCTACGACCAGGCCGTGCAGAAACTGCTGTTCGGCAACGACTCGCCGCTGATCAGCGCCGGTCGCGTCATCACCACTCAGGCCGTCGGCGGGACCGGCGCACTGAAAATCGGTGCCGACTTCCTCAAGCAACTGCTGCCGAACGCCGTCGTGGCGATCAGCGACCCGAGCTGGGAAAACCACCGCGCGCTGTTCGAAACCGCTGGTTTCCCGGTGCAGAACTACCGTTACTACGACGCTGCCACCCATGACGTGAACCGTGCCGGCATGCTCGACGACCTCAACGCCCTGCCGAACGGCTCGATCGTTGTCCTGCACGCCTGCTGCCACAACCCGACCGGCGTCGACCTGACCCCGGCGGACTGGAACAAGGTACTGGAAGTCGTCAAGGCCAAAGGTCACGTACCGTTCCTCGACATGGCTTACCAGGGTTTCGGCGACGGCATCGATGAAGACGCCGCCGCTGTGCGCCTGTTCGCCGAATCCGGCCTGACCTTTTTCGTCTCGAGCTCGTTCTCCAAGTCGTTCTCGCTGTACGGCGAACGCGTTGGCGCACTGTCGATCATCAGCGAATCGAAAGAAGAAAGCGCGCGCGTGCTGTCGCAGGTCAAGCGCGTTATCCGCACCAACTACTCCAACCCGCCGACCCACGGCGCCAGCATCGTAGCTGCGGTGCTGAACAGCCCGGAACTGCGCGCGCAGTGGGAAGCCGAACTGGCCGAGATGCGTCTGCGTATTCGCGGCATGCGCGAGCAGATGGTTGCCCTGCTGGCGGAAAAAGCGCCGGGCCGCGATTTCAGCTTCGTCGGTCGTCAGCGCGGCATGTTCTCCTACTCCGGCCTGACCACTGAACAAGTGCATCGCCTGCGCAACGAGTTCGGCATCTACGCCCTGGACACCGGCCGCATCTGCGTGGCCGCGCTGAACCAGAGCAACATCAAGGCTGTGACGGACGCGATCGTTCAGGTCATCTGATTTCGGCCAGTGATGAAAAACGGGAAGCCTTTTGGGCTTCCCGTTTTTATTTGTCTCTGGAAACGCCTCGCAACCTCTAGACTGCACACAATTCAAAGTGCAGGAGCTGACGAGTGCAACGAGGCTGCGATCTTTTGATCTTGTTTCTAAGATCAAAAGATCGCAGCGTTCCGCAGCTCCTACCGGTTTTGTGTACACCCGAGATTTTTTGAAGAGAACCCACATGAAAAACGACAACCTGCGCGCTGACCGTGACGACCTGGATGATTTCATCCCGCGCGCTCCGGCCAAGCGTGAAAAGAGCCTGGTGCTGCAAGTCGCCACCGGGGTATTCCTCGGTGGCCTGGCCCTGTGGCTGGTGCAACTGGCGGCGACGGCGGCCTATGCCAAGCTGATGCTCGGCACGATTACCTTCGGCAGTTAAGCCAGCTCGGCCGAGCGTTGAGTGGCAGCATCGTCGTAAATCACATACAGCGACTCGGCGACCTGGCTCTTGATGGCCTTGCTGCTTTCAAGACCAAGCACGAAACCTTCAGCCTTGCCGCCAGCGCGGTTCAATTCTTCGGCGGTGCTTGCCCCGGCGATTGCATCGAAGAGTTTTTCGGCGTGCGGGCCGATCCCTTTGGGCAGGCTGATCTGTGCAGTGCTCATGCGAGCACCTCGGTATTACGGGTGATTTGAGTCATGGCGCGTACCTTTGCGGCGAATGGCCGGCAGCGCGTGTGACCACTTCCGGGTTGCCATGGTAGACCTCTGAGGCCTTTCTGGTAACCGCCAATCGCTGACAAAATGCCGTCCGTCCCGACGAATCGCAAAAGTTGCCAGGCGATGCTTGACTTCTCTTTTTGAATCAGTAACATACGCACCAATTCCGCAATAGCTCAGTTGGTAGAGCAAGTGACTGTTAATCACTGGGTCCCTGGTTCGAGTCCAGGTTGTGGAGCCAAATAGCAAAGCCCCTGAATCGCGAGATTCAGGGGCTTTTTTGTGGACGCTCGAAAAATGCCAAAAGGCCGATCTGCTTGGGCAGATCGGCCTTTTCTGTTTCAGACGCAGCGGTCAGACATGTTCGCTGCTTTTCACCTGCACCTTCGGCGCGCCGTGGCCATGGTCGTGGTCATCCGGCTCGATCACCGGCACTTCCTTGCCATCGCAATCATGCAGCTTGCCGTCGCTGAAGTAATCGCCTTCACGCAGCGCGGCCAGATCGCGATAACGCAGGGTGCGCTCTTCGGCTGCGGCGAACACCGATTGTTGATCCGAATTGCCGGTCGTGAAGTGGTTGAACGCCAGGTTGAGCAGGATCGCCATGATTGCAGATGAACTGATGCCCGAATGGAAAATAGTCGCGAACCAGCTCGGGAAATGATCGTAGAAGTTCGGCGCGGCGATCGGGATCATGCCGAAACCGATCGAAGTGGCCACGATGATCAGGTTGACGTTGTTGCGGTAGTCCACCTTCGACAACGTGCGAATGCCGCTCGCCGCCACGGTGCCGAACAGCACGATCCCTGCGCCGCCAAGGACCGAAGTCGGCACGGCGGCAATCACCCGGCCCATGAACGGCAGCAGGCCGAGCACCACCAGGAACAAGCCGCCGGTAGCGACCACGAATCGGCTCTTGATCCCGGTCACCGCCACCAGCCCTACGTTCTGCGCGAAAGCACTTTGCGTAAACGAACCGAAGATCGGCGCAAACATGCTCGACAGCATGTCGGCACGCAGGCCGTTACCCAAGCGTTTGGAATCCACCTTGGTGTCAATGATCTCGCCCACGGCGAGGATGTCCGCCGAGGTTTCCACCAGCGTCACCATGACCACAATGCACATCGACAGGATCGCGGCGAAATGGAAGGTCGGCATGCCGAAGTGGAACGGTGTCGGGAAGCCGAACATGGGGCCGGTGGTGACACTGGAGAAATCCGCCATGCCAAGGAACACCGCCAGCACCGTGCCGATGACCATGGCCAGCAGAATCGACAGCCGAGAAATGGTCGCGCTGCCAACCTTGCTCAGCAGCAACACCAGCACCAGCGTGACCGCCGCCAGACCGATGTTCTGCATGCTGCCGAAGTCCGGCGCGTGGCTGTTGCCGCCCATCGCCCAGCGTGCGGCCACCGGCATCAGCGTCAGGCCGATGGTGGTGATCACAATGCCGGTGACCAGCGGCGGAAAGAACTTGGTGATGCGTGAAAACACCGGCGTGATCAGCAAGCCGATCAACGAGGCGGCAATCACCGCACCCAGCACCGATTGGAAACCGCCCTCCCCGCCGCTGCTGACGATCGCAACCATGGTCGCCACGCCGGAGAACGATACGCCCTGGACCAGCGGCAGCTGACAGCCAAAAAACGGCAGACCCAGGGTTTGCAGCAACGTCGCCAGCCCCCCCGCAAACAATGAAGCAGCAATCAACAGACCAATGTCCGCCGGCGACAGACCGGCCGCCTGGCCAATGATCAGTGGCACCGCAACGATACCGCCGTACATGGTCAGAACATGTTGCAGGCCGTAAGCCATATTCGCGCCGACCCCGAGGTTTTCGTCCTCGGGCCGTTGGTGTGAAACATGGGGCGTTTTCATGGTGGGGGGTTCCCTGGTTTTTGTTATGCGCACACTGTATTCAATACTCAGGACAAATGTCCATAGAGTTGTATACAACTTGTCAGTCACATTATGGTTAGGTAGCCATCCAACCTTCTAGCCTGCGCTTCTTGCCCCAACAAATCCGGCAACACATCCCCGCTGCATCCTCGCCAGTGCCCACTAGGCTGAAGTGTTCACGGCGACCGACGGTGCAGTCGCGCTCTTTTTTATACATATAAAGTATGCATAATGAAGTCATTCAAGATTCAGTACGACAAAAGCAAAAACGCAGCCAACAAACTCAAGCACAAAGGCATCAGCCTCGCCGAAGCCGAACCGGTTTTTCACGACGAACGCGCACTGACACTTGAGGACAACGACCATGACGAACAACGCTGGATCACCCTCGGCCTCGATGCCAAAGGTCGTGTGCTTGCCGTTGCTTACAGCTATCGCGAAGCCAATGTTGTTCGAATCATTTCCGCACGTCTCGCCACACCCAGCGAACGGCGCGCGTATTTTCAGGAGGCTTGAACGATGAAAGACGAATATGACTTTTCCGCAGGTAAACGCGGCGCAGTAGCGCCGAGCAAGGGCAAGACCCGCATCACTATCATGCTTGATGACGCGGTGATTGAAGCGGCGCGTACCGCCGCAGAAACCGAGGGCTTTGGCTACCAGACTGTGATCAACAACACCCTGCGCCATGCTCTGCTTGATGGCCCACGCCAGCAGGAAAGCGCCGACGATTCAGGTCTGACGGGCCAATTCAAGAAAGGCATCACCGCCACCGATCTCAAGAGTCTCGAGCGAAAGCTGTCAGCGGCCATCGGCGAAATCCGTCGCGTATTGGAGCCTGATGTAAAGCCTTAGATGGAGGCTGGCGCGATGACCCGAGCCAGCGCTTGTCGCACACGCGGTGAATCAGGCACCTGAAGATCGAACTCGCGCCGCAGCAATTTCATCAGCTCGTCGACGTCCGCCACCTCCCGCCGCTCACTGTCCGCGCCCATGTGATGAATGGCAAAACTGCCGTTGTTCAGGGTTTTGCGCCAGCCAGCGCCGGTGCGCGCGACCATCAGGCGCTGGGCAAAAGGTGACTCGGGATGGGTGGAGACGTACCAGTTGCCGACGGTGTAATCAATGTCTTCCTGGCGTTGCAAATCGTACAGGTACATCGGCCGCCATTCGCCTGCGACTTTGGCGCGCAGCAGGTAGCCATCTGCTTGCTTGTCGATGCGGTAAGGTTCGTGCGGGGTGGGTTGCTCATCTTCGCTGTCGAGCAACAGCGGCGCGGTGGGCACCATGCCACCGAAGCCGACATCGGTGATGTAACGCACTCCGTCGATGGTCACCAGACTCAAACGATGGGTTCGCGCCGTCCAGCTGCCTTCCGGTTGATTCATCACCACGCGCCCGCTGATCGCCCGTGCGTCGAAGCCCAATTCAAGCAGCAGCGCATAGAACAAATGATTGAGCTCATAGCAGTAGCCGCCCCGCCCCTGCTGCAACACCTTGTCTTCGATGGAGACCAAGTCGATCAACACCGGCTCTGCACTGATCGTCGCCAGATTTTCGAAAACAAACTGAGCGGTGTGGCGCGACTGCAACTGGCGCAACGTATCCAGCGTCGGTGGCGGCGGCGCATCGAAACCCAGACGTTGCAGGTACAGATTGGTATTGGTCAGCCGTGGCGCACTCATTGCTCGATCCTTATGCATGGGCCGCAGAACACTGCGTGGTTATTGCCCTGTATACGGGATCAAGCACGGCTTCCGACAATTGATTTCGCCAATCGCCCGTTCAGCGCTTTTTCCGCGAGCCGATCCGAATCCATGTCGGTGCATGGTCGCTGGCGTGCGGTTCATTGCGCACCCAGGCGTCGACGCCGGCGTCATGCAGATACGGGCTCAATGCCGGGTTGAGCAGCAGGTGGTCGATGCGCAGGCCGGAGTTGGTTTGCCAATGATTGCGGAAGTAATCCCAGAAGGTGTAGAGGCGCTCTTCGGGATACACGTGGCGCAGGGAATCGGTCCAGCCCTGATCCAGCAACCGCTGGTAGCACTCGCGGCTTTCAGGTTGCAACAAGGCGTCCTTGAGCCAGGAACGGGTGTTGTAGATGTCCATGTCGGTGGGCACGACATTGAAGTCACCGGCCAGGACCACCGGGTGATCGCTGCTTTGCAGGTCTTTGGCGTAATTGATCAGACGCTCGAACCAGGCCAGTTTGTAATCGAATTTCGGCCCCGGCTGCGGGTTGCCGTTGGGCAGATACAGGCAACCGACCAGCACACCGTGCACCGCCGCTTCGATATAACGGCTGTGGGTGTCATCGGGATCGCCGGGCAAACCGCGTCGACTCTCCAACGGCTGCGCATCACGCGCCAGAATCGCCACGCCATTCCATGACGCCTGGCCCTGCCAGATTGCGCCGTAACCGGCGGCCTCCAGTTCGGCGGCGGGAAATGCGCTGTCGACTGATTTGAGCTCTTGCAGGCAGACGATGTCCGGTTGCTCGCGTTTGAGCCATTCCAGCAGATTCGGCAGCCGCGCGCGCATGCCGTTGACGTTGAAGGTGGCGATCCGCAGGTTTTTCATCGTCTGCAACTCCTGCCCGGTGGGATTGCAAATTGTGACCCTGAGAACGCCGCGCAGGTTGCATCGAATCACAATACGACAGCTCAGACGCGATTACGCAGCCATTGCAGAAAGCCTCTTTTCGGCGCGACCACGGGCGTTTCCTCGGTCAGCGACTGTGCCTTGTGCAGACGGAAATCGAGCAACGCCTGCATCGCATCATGAATGTCATGGCGCGCGTCCAGGCACGGTTTCAGGTAGGACTTCTCGATGCGATACAGGGCGCAGAAAGTCTTCGCGGAAAAATCCGCCGGCAGCGCGGTGTCGGAAAGAATCCCGGCCTCACCGATCACCTCGCCCGGCCCCATGCGCCCGGATTCAAGTGGCGCACCATGGCGCTTGAGCGTCACCGATACCACGCCGGATTCAATGATGAACAAATGATCGCTGACCTCCCCGCCCGCGAGAATCGTTTCGCCGGCGCGGAAAGTTTGCAGGGTCATGTTCTGGCTGAAGGTGTCTTTCTCTTCTTCACGCAGAGTCGAGAAGATCGGTGAGCTTTCCAGCAGCGCCCGTGGCCGCGACAACTGCGGTGCGGCGCTGGTCTCGTTGCTGGACAGCAGGTTGACCCCGGACGCCTGCAAATGCCGGTAAGCGAGGTCGAACAACTGATTGCGCACCACGCGCTTCTCGCCCATCGAGGCGACAAACCCGCTGATTTCGTATTCCGCGCCGCCGCTGGCAGAACTCTTCAACGACACGCTCGGCGCCGGTGTGTCGAGCAATTGCCGGCAGCCTTGCATCGCTCGCTCCAGCGCCTCGATTACCGAACTGGGTCGGGCATGGGGGCTGACGGGCACGCTGACGGAAACGCCGAACATATTGCTCGGTCGGCTGAAGTTGATGATTTTGGCTTTCGCCGCCAGCGAGTTGGGAATCACGGCCATGCTGCCCTGACTGGTTTGCAGACGCGTGGCGCGCCAGTCGATGTCGGTGACGCGGCCCTCGGTGCCGTCGATGGAGATCCAGTCATCAAGTTGATAGGGCTTGGTGGTGTTGAGGACGATGCCGGAGAACACGTCGCTCAAGGTGCTCTGCAAAGCCAGGCCGACAATGATCGCCAACGCGCCGGACGTCGCCAGCACACCTTTGACTGGCAGATCGAGCACGTACGCCAGCGCCGCAATGATCGCGATGAGGAAAATCACCGCGCCGAGCAAGTCCTGCAACAGCCGGCCGGTATGGCCGACCCGTTGCATCATCACCGCGCCGATCAGCACCGTCAGGGTCCGCGCACCAAACAGCCACCAGCCGATCTGCAGCCCGGTTGCCGCCAGATGCAGCGGCACGTTGTCGGCCCACGGCGCCGGCTCCATCGGGTTGAGGCCTTCGTTGAACAGCACAATGCTGAACAGGGCGAAAATCAGCACCCGCACCAACAGCTTCCATTCGCTGCCGCGAGAGCTGATCAGCCGCCACAGGCCAAGATCGAGCAGGATCAGGATCAACGCGCTAAACAACGGGTGTTCGGTCAGCAGAGACAGCATCAAACAACTCCGACAAAGGCCAATCGCGAGAAGATCGCACAGATTGGCACAGTGTAGGAGCAATTGATTTCGGTGGAGGAGCACCGGCTTACAAACACGGCAAAACCCTGAGCTGACGAAGGCTGCGATCTTGAGGCTGTGGGACGCGGAGCGTCCCCGGCTGCATTCCCACGCAGAGCGTGGGAACGATCAGACGCTGAACAACCTGTGGGAGCGAGCCTGCTCGCGAAGGCGTCATGTCAGTCACTACTTCTTCGACCGAATCAGAGCATTCGCGAACAGGCTCGCTCCCACAGTGGAGTTTCAGTTGCCAGTAAAGCTCGGGGTCAGGCGTGCATCTGGCCAAAACGCCCGGACTGGAAGTCGGCGAAGGCCTGGTGGATTTCCTGCTCGGTGTTCATCACGAACGGGCCATGGCCGACGATCGGTTCGTCGATCGGCTCGCCACTGAGCAGCAATACCACCGCGTCTCCGCTGGCCTGGAGGGTGAGTCGATCACCGTCGCGTTCGAACAGCGCCAACTGCCCTACCCCAACCGATTCCGCGCCGTTGACCTGCACCGAACCCTTCACCACCACCAGCGCGGTATTACGTCCTTCGTGCAGATCAAGCGTCAGCAACTTGCCGGCATTGAGGCGCAGATCCCACACGTCGATTGGCGTAAAAGTCCGTGACGGTCCGGTGTGCCCATCGAATTCGCCGGCGATCAGACGCAGGCTGCCGGCGTTGTCCTTGAGCGCGATGCTTGGAATGTCGCGGTCGAGAATGGTCTGGTAACCCGGCGCGGCCATTTTGTCCTTGGCCGGCAGGTTGACCCACAGCTGGACCATTTCCAGCTTGCCGCCGGTTCGGGCGAAGTTTTCCGAGTGGAATTCCTCATGGAGGATGCCGGACGCTGCGGTCATCCACTGCACATCACCCGGGCCGATGGTGCCGCCGCTGCCGGTGGAGTCGCGGTGTTGCACTTCGCCGTCGTAAACGATGGTCACGGTTTCGAAACCACGGTGCGGGTGCTGGCCGACGCCACGCTGTTCAGTGGTCGGGGTGAATTCGGCAGGACCGGCGTGATCGAGCAGCAGAAACGGGCTGATGTGCTTGCCCAGGTGGTCGTAGGAAAACAGCGTGCGCACCGGGAAACCATCGCCGACCCAATGGCCGCGCGGGCTGGTGTAAATGCCGATGATATTTTTCATGGGGTCTCCAATGGGTAAATGCATTGGATTAAGCGTAAGGGCATATCGAATATTCGACTAGAGGGTGGAAATCGGCTTGAGTGTTCCATATGCAGAACAATTGAGTCAGCGGCGCGCATTTCGCGAGCAGGCTCGCTCCCACAGGAATCTGCAATGGTTCAGAGGCACCGTGCGAGGCCGTGCATGGCTTCGCGCAACCTGTCGATGGCGCGGTCGATGACAGCGCTGTCACTGTCTCGGCACGCCGTGTCCAGATCTGCACACGCCGCAACAACCCGCGCAGCCCCAACCATTTGCGCACCGCCCCTGATGCGATGGGCCAGCTCACGCAGGCCGTTGCGGTCGCCGACGTGGGTCTGATCCAGAGCCTGGAGATCATCGCGCAAGCTATTACCGACTTCCTTGCGCAAACGCTCGATCAACGATTGATCGGCATCGGCCATCTGCTCCAGGGCACTCAGATCAATCTCGACGGGTTCGGCATTTGGCGGTTCATCTTCGTGGCGCTCGCAACGATGAGCGCCTTTCAGGGCTTCAGCCAGATCATGCAAACGAATCGGTTTGAACAGGCAACCGTCCATGCCAGCGTCCAGACAACGCAAACGCTCTTCGACCTGCGCATTGGCCGTAAAACCGAGGATCAGACAGGGTGCGCGGCCGCTGGCGGCTTCTTCGTTGCGAATCGCCTGTGCCAGCTCATAGCCATTGCGTCGCGGCATGTTGCAGTCGGTAATCACCACATCGAAGGCCTGGGTTCGCCAGCGGTCCAGCCCCTGTTCGCCATCGCCCACATCTACCGTGCGATGCCCCAGTTCGCTCAATTGCCAGCACATCAGCAAGCGGTTGACCGGGTGATCGTCCACCACCAACACGCTTGATACACAGGTAGCGGCTGCCGCCTCGGGCGTTGCCAGTGTGGTCGTCACAGCTGTCAACAGCGGCAAGGACAGATTCATTTCCACTCGCGTGCCTTGCCCGAGATCACTATCGAGACCCAGCGTGCCGCCCATCATTTCGCAGAGGTTACGGCTGATCACCAGACCCAGGCCGGAACCGCTGCGCGCCGCTTGAAGACTATTGCTCGCTTGAACGAACGGGCTGAACAGGCGCTTTTGATCTTCGCCGCTGATGCCGATGCCGTTGTCTTCGATGCGCAACAGCAAGTCCACTTCAGCGTCGGTCATGGCGATGACCTGCAAGCGCAAACTCACCTCGCCCACCTCAGTGAATTTGATCGCATTGCTCAACAGGTTCGACAGCACCTGTTTGAAGCGCGTCGGATCAATCAGCACATCCACGTCGGCGCGCGGATCAAGTTCGATGCGCCACGAGAGCCGTTTCTGCCGCGCCAGCCCTTCGAACACTCGGCATACCGATAACACCGTCTCGCGTAAATTGGCCCGCTCGGGCGAAAGGGACAAATGCCCCGACTCGATACGGGCGATGTCGAGAATGTCGCCAATCAACGCCAATAATTGCTGGCCGGCATTCGACGCCACCTGAATTGCCAGTCGATCAGTCACGCCCTCCTCTGCGCGCTTGAGCGCCAGTTCGAGCATGCCGATCAAGGCGTTCATCGGTGTGCGAATCTCGTGGCTCATGGTCGCCAGGAAAGTGCTTTTGGCCCGATTGGCCTCATCCGCTGCGTCCTTGGCCTGTTGCAGTTGCAACAACCATTGCTGGCGCTGATGGATCTGCCGACGCTGCCAGCCGATCCAGATCAGGGCCAGCAGCAGCAAGCCTGCGGCGCCGGCAAAACCAAGCAGAATTTCGCGGCGATGGCGCGACCAATAGCTGTCCTCCACCACCACATCGTGGCTCCAGCGCTCGACCAGTTCATCCATTTGCTGCGGCGCGATGCTCAGCAACGCCTTGTTCAGGATCGAGTGCAGCAGCGCCGACTGCGGCGCCGTGGCCAAAGCGATGCGCGCCGGCTGATCGCCTACGGTGCCGGTAATACGCAGGCGGTCGCGGTATTGGCGGGCGATCAGAAAACGCGCCACCAGCAACGAGCTTACCGTCACGTCGACCTGTCCACGGGCAATCAGCGCCATGCCTTCGGCGGGGCTTTTGACTTCGACCAGACGCAGGCCGGGAACCCGTTGCAAGAGGTATTCGCGCAACGGGTGGCCGCGATAGATCGCCAGGCGTTTGCCCGCCAGTTCGTCGAGCGGCAATGGATGTGGTCCGTTCGCTGCGCTGACTAGCACGAACGGATTGTTCAGATAGGCGCGGGTGAATTGCAGCTGCGCTTCCCGCTCGGTGCTCGGCGTCACCACGGGCAAAATATCGAGTGCGCCGGCCTGAAGTTGTTCGAACTGGTCGTTCAGCGAGGTGCCACGCACGATCTCGAAATTCAGCCCGCTGCGCTGCGCAATCAGGCTCAGCAACTGCGCTGCCAGCCCGTTGAAGCGTCCATCAGCATCGAAAAACGCCAACGGCGCGAAGTCTTCGACAGCGCCGACCCGCACCACCGGGTGCTGATCCAGCCACTGCTGCTCGGCGGCGCTGAGCTGTACCCGCGACTGTTCGGCCATCTCGGCGAGGCCGACGCTCCAGCGCTGTTCGATCAGATGGCGACGCTCCATGGGCACGGCCAGCAAGGCCTTGTCGACGATGCGTTTGAGCACCACATCGCTGCGCAACAACGCAAAGGCGAACGGATTGGCATCAAGCCCCGACGGCCCGGCCAGTTGCAGGTCGTTGCGATAGTTGGTGTTGATCAGATAATTGGCGCTGATGAAGTCGCCCAGGTACACGTCGTCGGCACCGAAGGCGACCGCGCCGAGTGCATCCATGGCCGAAGCGTAAAGCTGCACGTGGGCGCCGGGGTAGAACGCCTGAACATGGGCCAGCGGCAGGTAATCCTCGACCATGGCGATGCGTTTGCCTGCAAGGTCGGCGGGCAGTTTCTCGTCGTGACGCGTGACCAGCATCGGCTGATCTTCAGCATACGGCCGCGACAGAACAAAGGCCGGATCCGCCGCTTCGAAACTGTTCGAGGTGCCCAGGAGTTCGACGTCAGCGCGCTTGAGTGCGGCCATCAGTGCGGGACGATCGGCGAAACGCCGCACTTCGATCCTGATGCCGAGCAGTTGTGCCAGCAGATCGGCGTAATCGGCGGTCAGCCCTTCCAGTTCATGCTGTTGGCGGGTGATCTCAAAGGGCGGGTAATCCGGGCCGGAGATGCCCATGCGCAAGACTGGATGCTCACGCAGCCACTGGCGCTCCCGATCATCGAGGCGCACCTGGATACCCCCCGGTTCGAGGCGCGCCAGCACCTCCAGCGTCTGCGGCTGGTCATTCGCCCCGACCGAGGCAACAAGCCCCAGCCACAGCAATAAAACCCGCAGTCCCTGCGTCATGTCGGGGTACTCAGATCAAGTGATTGCGCTTGGCGAACTCACGCAGAAGCACCAGCGAACCCAGGCCAAGTTTCGCCATCATGCGGGTCTTGTAGGTGCTGACGGTTTTGTGACTCAGGTGCATTTCCAAAGCGATGGCCTTGTTCGGTTTGCCCAGCGCCAGATTCACGAAAATGCATAACTCTCGATCGGACAGCTGCGCGATCAGCTCCTTTTCCGTGCGTTGCACGGCGTTGTACAGACCGCTGGTATTGGGCAATGCGGAGAAATAAGTGTGGCCGGACATCAATGCCTTGATGGCTTCGTGCAGCAGAGTCAGTTGATTGCTCTTGGTCACGTAGCCCCGTGCGCCGGCGCGCAGACAGCGCTCCTGGTAATGCGTGGGCTCATGCATGCTGAACACCAGCACCCGGCAACACGCCGTTGGCGCCTTGATCTGGATTCGCGTCAGCACTTCCAGACCGTCCATCGATCCCAGCCCCAGATCGAGCACAACCAGGTGCGGATCATGCGCGCAGATCAACGGCACGACTTCATTGCCATTGGACGCTTCATGAATCCGGGTGAAGCCTTGAGCCTGCAGAACGATCCGAATGGCCGCGCGCACGACTGGATGGTCATCGACGATCAGCGCTGACTTCATTGGGACTCCTGCAAAATCGAAGACACCGCAACAGTCTGTCCCGGAGTCGGTGGCTGCGCCGGCACTGTTACATGGATGGGCAAGAGAATCACCTGTCAGGTCTGACAGTTGTGCAGAGTGTTTTTTTATGCATTGGCATGGCGCAACGATGCGTGGGCGTCAGGCGCTGCCTGGGGTTCGTCGCAAGTTTCGACTCTCGCCATTACCTGCCCGATGAGCTGTGAATTGGGCAATGGCGTCGGGCTGATCTGCGCGTTTTCCTGAGCAAACCCGGCAGCCGCCTGCAAAGGTGCCGACGGTTCGTTGTAGATCAGAGCATGGCGAACCTGTGGGTTATCGAGCAGAAAGCCCAGCAGATCGAGAGAGCCTGCCGCCAGTTCGGCATTGATCACCAGCACATCGAACGGCTCGCAGCCATAGTCGACCAGGGTCAACAGTTCGCCGAGAGTCTGCACCGGGGCGACGCGGTAGTAGCCGAGCGCGTTGAACAGGCGCTCGATTTTCATGCGATGAAAATGCTGCGGGTCGGCGATCAGGATGCGCAACGCTTTGTTGCTCATGGTCATTCTCCCGGTGAGGTTTGGGGAGGGCAAGACTACGCAAGCGTCGGCGATAGCTCTGTAGGACTTTTCCTAAAAATTTGGTCATTCATCCGGCGGCCCTGACGCACCAATATCCCCTGCTCGCGAAGGCGGTATACCTGTCAGAAATTTATTGACTGACACGGCGCCTTCGCGAGCAGGCTCGCTCCCGCAGGGGAAAGCATTCCATGGCGGTTATTGCCAGCCGAACCGGCGGATGTAGAAGCCTTTAACGGCTTGGGTCAGCGCCATGTACGCCAGCAGAATCACCGGCAGAAACACGAAATACAGCGACGGCAGCGCCTGCAACTTGAAGTAATGCGCCAGCGGCCCCATTGGCAGGAAGATGCCGACCGCCATGATGACCCCGGTCATCACCAGCAGCGGCATGGCGGCGCGGCTTTGCAGGAACGGGATCTTCGGCGTGCGGATCATGTGCACGATCAGCGTCTGGGTCAGCAGACCGACCACGAACCAGCCGGACTGGAACAGCGTTTGGTGATCCGGCGTGTTGGCGTCGAACACGTACCACATCAAGGCGAACGTCGTGATATCGAAGATCGAACTGATCGGGCCGAAAAACAGCATGAAGCGCCCGACGTCAGCCGGCTGCCAGCGCTGCGGCTGTTTCAGCATCTCGTCGTCGACGTTATCGAACGGAATGGCGATCTGCGAGATATCGTAGAGCAGGTTCTGCACCAGCAGGTGCATCGGCAGCATCGGCAGGAACGGGATGAACGCGCTGGCAACCAGCACCGAGAACACATTGCCGAAGTTGGAGCTGGCAGTCATCTTGATGTACTTGAGCATGTTGGCGAAGGTGCGCCGCCCTTCGAGCACGCCCTCCTCCAGCACCATCAGGCTTTTTTCCAACAGGATGATATCCGCCGCTTCCTTGGCGATGTCCACCGCGCTGTCCACGGAAATGCCGATGTCGGCGCTGCGCAGCGCCGGCGCGTCGTTGATACCGTCGCCCATGAATCCGACCACATGGCCGTTGCCCTTGAGAATGCCGACGATGCGCTCTTTGTGCGATGGCGTGAGTCTGGCGAAGACGTTGGTCGTCTCGACCGCCATAGCCAGCTCAGCATCGCTCATGCGCTCAATGTCATTGCCCAGCAGCAAACCCTGTTGGGCGAGGCCGACCTCGCGGCAGATTTTCGCCGTCACCAGTTCGTTGTCACCGGTCAGCACCTTGACCGCCACGCCATGCTCGGCCAGGGCCTTGAGCGCTGGCGCGGTGCTTTCCTTCGGTGGATCGAGGAATGCCACGTAACCGATCAGCGTCAGCTCCTGTTCATCGGCCAGGCTGTAAATTTCGCGACCTGCTGGCATTGAGCGAGCCGCGACCGCCACCACGCGCAGACCTTCGGCGTTGAAGGCGCCAGTGACTTGGCGAATCCGCACCAGCAATTCATCGCTCAAGACTTCATCGACCTCGCCGTGACGCACCCGACTGCACACCGCCAGCACTTCTTCCACCGCGCCTTTGCAGATCAATTGATGGGGCTGACCGCGGCCCTCCACGACCACCGACATGCGCCGGCGATTGAAGTCGAACGGGATTTCATCGACCTTGCGAAACGCACTGCCGACTTTCAACTCGCGATGGATTTCGACGTGTTCCAGCACCGCCACATCCAGCAGGTTTTTCAGGCCGGTCTGGTAGTAGCTGTTGAGGTAGGCCAGTTCCAGCACAGCGTCAGAATCCTCACCCCAGACATCGACATTACGCGCGAGAAAGATCTTGTCCTGAGTCAGGGTGCCGGTCTTGTCGGTGCACAGCACGTCCATGGCGCCGAAGTTCTGGATCGCGTCGAGGCGTTTGACGATGACCTTTTTGCGCGACAGGAACACGGCGCCTTTGGCCAGGGTCGAGGTGACGATCATCGGCAGCATTTCCGGGGTCAGGCCGACGGCAATCGACAGCGCGAAGAGCAGCGCTTCGCTCCAGTCGCCTTTGGTGAAACCGTTGATGAACAGCACCAGCGGCGCCATGACGAACATGAAGCGGATCAGCAGCCAGCTGACCTTGTTGACGCCCTGCTGAAACGAGGTCACCGCGCGGTCCGTCGCGCCGACCCGTTGCGCCAGCGCACCGAAGTAGGTGCTGTTGCCGGTGGTGAGAATCAGTGCAATCGCGCTGCCGGAGACGACGTTGGTGCCCATGAACAGAATGTTGTCCAGCTCGAGCGGGTTACGCGTGTCGCGATCGGTCTGCCGGGTGAATTTCTCCACCGGCATCGACTCACCGGTCATTGCTGCCTGGCTGACGAACAGATCCTTGGCGCTGAGCACGCGGCAATCGGCGGGAATCATGTCGCCGGCCGAGAGCACGATCAGATCGCCGGGCACCAGTTGCTTGATCGGCAGCTCCCGCCGTGGCCCATCCCGGCGCAGCACCGTAGCGGTGTTGCTGACCATGGCTTTGAGCGCATCGGCGGCCTGATTGGATTTGCTCTCTTGCCAGAAGCGCAGCAGCGTCGACAGCACCACCATGGAGAAAATCACCACGGCCGCCTTGAGGTCTTCGGTGAGCCAGGAGATCACCGCGAGCAGAGTCAGCAGCAGGTTGAACGGGTTTTTGTAGCAGTGCCCCAGATGGGTCCACCACGGCAGCGGTTGCTCGTGTTCGACTTCGTTGAGGCCATGTTGCGCGCGCAGAGTATCGGCCTCGACCTCGGTAAGCCCTTCGCCGTGCGTGCCCAACGACGGCAGCAACGCAGCGCTTTCTTCATGGGCGGCAGCGACCAGCGTGTTGGCCAGCGTCGGCGGCACTTCACGGCTGACCGATGTGTCATTGATCGAATCCAGCAGCGCGAGTCGACGGAAGTGCCGGGCAATGTGGCGGCTGCGCAGAAAGCCTGCGAAAAATTCCTTGAGCGTGAGTTTCATGGCTGTGTCCCCTGTGGTCAGCCGGGAAACCGTCGAGCAGGTACCGCCGCGCCCTGGCACCGGGAAAACCGGCACGGCAAGGCGTGGCACGCCGGTCGGGAATGACAGGCGTGTCGATAGGCGGCGCTGACGATTGAGGTCGTCAGCACGCTTGTTTCAGCGTCGTTGAGAAGGACGTCGAGACACGACCCAGAACTGGCCATGCACGGGATGCCGCTGCTCGCTGTTACGGCGAGACAACGGCAGGGAAAGGCTGCGCGTTATCTTGCCGAGAATCTGCCGGTGATCGAGACCGGCCGACAACTGTCACTCGAACAAGTACCCACTGTGGGTCTCCGCAATTGATGAAAACGCGCGCAGCTTACGCCCGCAGCGAAACGGCTGGAAGAGGTGTTTTCGGGGAATGTGGGGGGTGTTCAGGAAGGGTTCAGAATTTCCCCGCGATCGTTCCTGCGCTCAGCGTAGGAACGCCTCATCGGACGCTCCGCGTTCGGCTTCTGAAAGGGACGCGAAGCGTCCCGGGCTGCATTCCCACGCAGAGCGTGGGAACGATCATAATGTGGGGCTTTCCATGGCCCCTTCGCGAGCAGGCTCGCTCCCACATTTTGCCCTGCGTTCACAGAACCATTGTGGGAGCGAGCCTGCTCGCGAAAGCGGTATGTCAGGCAATGCAGATTCAGCTGGCAGTCGCCAACAACAACTCCGCCACCGAGCGGCTGTGCCCGCGCTGTTTGCCATGCTCGTACAGCGAGCCGGCGATTTCATCGGCGCGAATCGGCAGCACCGACAGCAGCGTATCGCTCAGGCCATGGCTGGCCTGGCAGAAGCCCTGCATATAAATGCCGGCCTTGCAGCGCTCGTCGGTGATCAGTTTGTAGTTGCGATCGACCTCGAACTCACCGAGGTATTCCTCCAGCGGCGCGAGCAACTTGCGGTGCATCTGCCGCTCGTAACCGGTGGCCAGCACCACGGCGTCATAGATTCGCACCGTGACTTCGCCGGTGGCGTTGTTGCGCACGGCCAGTTCGATACCGTTTGCGGTGGCAGTGGCGCTCTCGACGGTGGTCAGGGTGCGGAACGCATGGCGGGCAATCCCGGAAACCTTCTGCCGGTAGAAGATGCCGTAGATGCGTTCGATCAGGTCGATGTCGACAACCGAATAGTTGGTGTTGTGGTACTCGTTGACCAGACGCTCGCGCTCGACGCTGTTCTGCTGGAACACCAGATCAGTGAATTCCGGCGAGAACACTTCGTTGACGAACGGGCTGTCGTCCGCAGGCTTCAACGCCGAACCACGCAGGATCATGTCGACCTGCACCGACGGGAACGAATCATTCAGGTCGATAAAGGCTTCCGCCGCGCTCTGCCCGCCGCCGATGATGGCGATGCTCATCGGTTGGTTGTTCACGCACGGCTGCCTGGCCATTTGCGACAGGTATTGCGAATGGTGGAATACCCGGTGATCGCCCTTCAGTGCTTTGAACGCCTCCGGAATGCGCGGTGTGCCGCCAGCGCTGACCACCACCGAACGCGTGGTACGCACGAATTGCTGGCCGTCGCTGCCCCGGGAAATCACCCGCAAGGCCTCAACCTGCTGGTTGTGCAACACCGGTTCGATGAACTGCACTTCTTCGCCATAACGGCTCTGCGCGGTGAACTGCCCGGCCACCCAGCGCAGGTAGTCGTTGTACTCCATGCGGCATGGATAAAAGGTGCCGAGGTTGATGAAGTCGACCAGACGCCCGTGGTGCTTGAGGTAGTTGACGAACGAGTAAGGGCTGGTCGGATTGCGCAGGGTCACCAGGTCCTTGAGGAAGGAAATCTGCAACTCGCTCTGCGTCGACAAGGTGTTGCCGTGCCAGCTGTAAGTGGCCTGCTTGTCGAGGAACAGCACATCCAGTTCGCCCTGGATCCGGCCGCGTTCCTGCAGAGCGATGGCCAGTGCCAGGTTCGAAGGGCCGAAACCGACGCCGATCAGGTCGTGAACGATGGGCGATGCAATTGCCTGTGTCATTTCCAGTGTCCTCTGGATGAACCCCTCAACGCGGGGAAATAAAGCCTGGGTGGCCTGACCGGCCTGAATCAGGTCAGCAGGTCGTCTGTTGAGTAGGAACGAGGACGATGAAAGGAAATTTAACCGGCGCGGCTCACTGGCCATCCCATTGCTGGATGCGCAAGCGGCAATGCTTCATGGCGTTGACAATGTGTTTTTCCACCAGCGCCCGGGAGATGCCGAGGGTCTGAGCGATTTCCGGATGGGACATTCCTTCGATCTTGCGCAGCAGAAAACTGTCGCGGCACAGCGGCGGCAACTCGGCGAGTGCGCGCTGGAGCATTTCTAGACGCTGGCCGTGATCGAGGGTGCCATGGGGGGACGGGGTGAAATAGCGCTCTTCGTTGTCGAGCACGTCCAGCGATTCGACCTGGCGCAGCGCGTTGCGGCGGTGATCGTCGATAACCAGGTTCAGCGCGGTGCGATAAAGGAAGGCCCGTGGTTGTTCGATCGGCACCTCGCTGGAGCGCTCCAGCACCCGTACATAGGCGTCATGCACCACATCCTCGGCGACCTGACGGTTGCCCAGTCTGGCGTTGAGGAAACACACCAGCTCACGATAGTAGTTTTCCAACATGACTCCCGACCGCATCGATGCCGTTTCTGTCCTTGAGCGCACTGATCAGACCTGCGAATCACGCAGTAGCAAGATAGTGGCAACTTGAGGTGCGTAATTTATAGTAATTCTCATATAGATTTAAAGAGTTGATTCCATATCCCGGACAAATAGTCGTGGCCCGGCTGCGGTAACTCGATGTGTCTGCGGCTAAATTCCGTCGCCCATGCCTCGTTTACAGGACAGCCCCTGTGTCTGTCGTGCCTTGCGACGGGCCGCAACCACTGGCCGGAACCCTGCATGAATCGTCCCCGCCCCGCCCGTCGCGCGCTGTTTGCCGCCCTCTGTCTGATTCCCGTGATCGCCGTCGCTGCCTGGCAAGTCTTGCCACCCGGTCGCGACGCCGTTGCCACTGTGCAGGTCAGCCGCGGCGATATCGAAAACAGCGTGACGGCGCTCGGCACCTTGCAGCCGCGCCGCTATGTGGATGTCGGCGCACAGGCTTCGGGGCAGATTCAGAAGATTCACGTCGAGGCCGGCGATACGGTCAAGGAAGGCCAGTTGCTGGTGGAAATCGACCCGTCGACACAGAAAGCCAAGCTCGATGCCGGGCGTTTTTCCATCGAAAACCTCAAGGCGCAGCTGCAGGAGCAACGTGCCCAGCACGATCTGGCGCAGCAGAAATACCAGCGCCAGCAGAAACTCGCCGCCGGTGGCGCCACCCGCGAGGAAGACGTGCAGACCGCGCGCGCCGAGGTTCGCGCAACCCAGGCGCGCATCGACATGTTCCAGGCGCAGATCCGTCAGGCCCAGGCCAGCCTGCGCAGTGACGAGGCGGAACTCGGTTACACGCGCATCTACGCGCCGATGAGCGGCACCGTGGTCGCCGTCGGTGCGCGCGAAGGCCAGACCCTCAACGCGCAACAACAGACCCCGCTGATCCTGCGCATCGCCCGACTGTCGCCGATGACCGTGTGGGCCGAGGTTTCAGAGGCCGACATCGGCCACGTCAAACCCGGCATGACCGCCTACTTCACCACCCTCAGCGGCGGCACTCGGCGCTGGAGCAGCACGGTGCGGCAAATCCTGCCGGTGCCACCACGTCCGCTTGAACAGAACCAGGGCGGCAGCCCCACCAGCGGCCGCAGCGGCAGCGAACGCGTGGTTCTTTATACCGTGCTGCTCGACGTCGACAACGCCGATCATAGCCTGATGACCGACATGACCGCCCAGGTGTTCTTTGTCGCACAACAGGCGCAAGACACTCTGACCGTGCCGACTGCCGCCCTGCAACCGGGCTCGCGTCCGCAGTGGCAGCGAGCGCAGATCGTCGCCGCCAACGGTGATATTCAGGCGCGCGAAGTACGCACCGGCATCAGCGATCGCCTGCGCACCCAGGTGCTCGAAGGTCTGGCCGAGGGCGAGCATGTTCTCAGCGCGCCGGCCACTGGTCATGGAGGCTGAATGCACACGCCCCTGATCGACCTGCGGCAGATCCGCAAAGCCTACGGCGGTGATGACAGCCCACTGGTGGAAGTGCTGCGCGGGATCGATCTGTCGATCCACGCCGGCGAGTTCGTTGCGATTGTCGGCGCCTCCGGTTCAGGCAAATCGACGCTGATGAATATCCTCGGTTGCCTCGACCGTCCCACCAGCGGAGAGTATCTGTTCGCCGGGGAAAATGTCGCGCAGCTGGACAGCGATGAACTGGCCTGGCTGCGCCGCGAAGCCTTCGGGTTTGTCTTTCAGGGCTACCACCTGATTCCCTCCGGCTCGGCCCAGGAAAACGTCGAGATGCCAGCGATCTATGCCGGCACCCCGGCCGCCGAGCGGCATGCCCGAGCTCACGCGCTGCTGCAACGTCTCGGCCTCGGCACTCGCACCGGCAACCGTCCGCATCAGCTTTCCGGCGGTCAGCAACAGCGGGTGTCGATCGCCCGTGCGCTGATGAACGGCGGCCACATCATCCTCGCCGACGAGCCGACCGGCGCCCTCGACAGCCACAGCGGCGCCGAGGTCATGACCCTGCTCGACGAACTCGCCGATCAAGGCCATGTGGTGATCCTCATCACCCACGACCGCGAAGTGGCGCAACGGGCCAAACGCATCATCGAAATCCGTGACGGCCTGATCATCAGTGACAGCGCCGAGCACGCGTACGCGCCGCCTGCGGCCAATCCCGGGGCGTTGCAAGCGGTCGACCTGCGCCAGCGCCTGAGCAACGGCAGCAGCCAGACCGGCGCCTGGAAAGGTGAACTGCTCGACGCTGTACAAGCGGCGTGGCGAGTGATGTGGATCAACCGCTTTCGCACCGCGCTGACCCTGCTGGGCATCGTCATTGGCGTGGCCTCGGTGGTGGTCATGCTCGCCGTCGGCGAAGGCAGCAAGCGTCAGGTCATGGCGCAAATGGGTGCGTTCGGCTCGAACATCATTTACCTCAGCGGCTCGGCGCCGAACCCGCGTACGCCGGAGGGCATCATCACCCTCGACGACGTTGCCGAACTGTCCGCCCTGCCCCAGGTGGAACGGATCATGCCGGTCAACGGCTCGACCGCCGGGGTGCGCTTTGGCAATGCCGACCACAGCAGTTACGTCGGCGGCAATGACACCAACTTTCCGCAGATTTTCAACTGGCCGGTGATTCAGGGCAGTTACTTCACCCAGGCCGACGAGGACAGCGCCGCCGCTGTCGCGGTGATCGGCACCAAGGTTCGCGACAAGTTGCTCAAGGATGTCGCCGACCCGATCGGTCAATACATTCTCATCGAAAACGTGCCGTTCCAGATCCTCGGCGTGCTTGCAGAAAAAGGCGCCAGCTCCGGCGACTCCGATAGCGACAACCGCATCGCCGTGCCTTATTCGGCGGCGAGCACGCGCCTGTTCGGCAGCCGCAATCCGCAATACGTGGTGATTGCCGCCAAGGACGCGCGCAAGGTCAAGGACGCCGAACAGGCCATCGAACAGGCGATGTTGCGTCGGCACCACGGCAAGAAGGATTTCGAGCTGACCAACAATGCCGCGATGATCCAGGCCGAAGCGCGCACGCAAGGCACGCTGTCGCTGATGCTGGGGGCAATTGCGGCGATTTCCCTGCTGGTCGGCGGTATCGGCGTGATGAACATCATGCTCATGACCGTACGCGAACGTACCCGCGAGATCGGTATTCGCATGGCCACCGGCGCCCGTCAGCGCGACATCCTCCGTCAATTTCTCACCGAAGCGCTGATGCTCTCGGTGGTCGGCGGAATTGCCGGAATCGGCCTGGCGCTGCTGGTCGGCGGCGTGTTGTTGCTCAGCGGCGTGGCGATCGCCTTTCAAGGGCTGGCGGTGATCGGTGCATTCGCCTGTGCGCTGGTCACCGGCGTCATCTTCGGCTTCATGCCGGCCCGCAAAGCTGCCCGGCTTGACCCGGTCACGGCCCTTACCAGTGAATGATCGACCTATGAAAGTGCGACTGACCTTCCTCGCCGCCAGCCTGTTGCTGGCGGCCTGCAGCAGCCCGGCGCCGCGCCTGGACAGCGGCGTGCAGCCACCGAGCGCGTGGCAGTCCGCCGCCACCCCCGGCGCGCTGCAGAGCAATCGGCAATGGTGGACGCAATTCGGCAGCCCCGAGCTGGAGCGGCTGGTGGAACAGGCGCGGCTGGGCAGCTATGACCTCGCCGCCGCCGTTGCGCGGGTCAGGCAGGCCGAGACCAGCGCAACCATCGCCGACGCCCCGCTGCTGCCCGAGCTCAAGGCCGGTTTGAATGCCAACCGGCAGAAACTGATCCACGGCAAGGGCTACAGCCAATTGGATGTCAGCCCGGAGAATCGCTCGCTGGACTATTACGATGCCGAGCTCAGCGCCAGTTACGAAGTCGATTTCTGGGGCGGTAAGCGTGCCGCCCGCGACAGTGCGGTGTTCGGCGTGCAGGCCAGCGAGTTCGACCGCGCCACCGTCGAGCTGACCTTGCTCAGCGGCGTCGCCAACAGTTACACCCAGGCCCTGGCCTTGCGTGAGCAGGCGCGCATTGCCGAACTCAATCTGAAAAATGCGCAGAATGTGCTGCAGCTGGTGCAGACCCGTTTCGACGCCGGCAGCGCCACCGCGCTGGAACTGGCCCAGCAGAAAAGCCTGGTGGCCGAACAACAGCGTCGCCTGCCGCTGGTGCAACAACAGGCCCGCGAAGCACTGATCAGCCTCGCCGCCCTGCTCGGCCAACCAGTGCAAACGTTACCGTTGCCCACACAATCCTTCGCCCAATTGCACTGGCCGGACATCGCCAGCGGCGTGCCGAGCGACTTGCTCAGCCGCCGCCCGGACATTGCCAGCGCCGAGGCCAAGCTTGCGGCAGCCCAGGCTGATGTCACCGTCGCCCGCGCCGCAATGCTGCCGAAAATCACCCTGACCGCCAGCCTCGGCAGCGGCGCCGACCTTGCCGCCGACCTGCTGCGCACGACGTTCTACAACCTGTCCTCGGGGCTGACCGCGCCGATCTTCAACAACGGCCGCCTCAGCGCCGAACGCGACAAGGCCAAGGCGCGGCAGGACGAATTGCTGGAGACCTATCGCGGGGCAATCATCAACGGCTTCGCTGACGTCGAAAAAGCCCTCAGCAGCATTCGTGGCCTCGATGAACAACGGCAATGGCAAAGCGAAGAACTGAACCAGGCACAAACCGCCTTCGACATCGCCCAAAGCCGCTACCAGGCCGGCGCCGAAGACCTGCTCACCGTCCTGCAAACCCAGCGCACGCTGTATGCGGCGCAAGACCTCAACGTGCAACTGCGCCTGTCGCGGTTGCAGGCGAGCATTGCCTTGTACAAAGCGCTGGGGGGTGGCTGGGAGGTGATCTGACAGAGATGCGTCGAATGGACTGACGCCTTCGCGAGCAGGCTCGCTCCCACAAATGGAATTCGGTTTGGACGGAAATCTCCGC